>DKNM01000054.1 GCA_002470695.1 Candidatus Neomicrothrix sp. UBA7388 | reverse complement strand
CCCAACATTTCCGGATGCCACTGGACTCCTACTATCTTGCCGTTTGAATGTTCAAGTGCTTCAACCGTTCCGTCTGGTGAGCGCGCTGACACTTTTAGAGACGCACCCGGTTGATTCGCCGCCTGGTGATGGAAAGAATTTACCATCGCTGTCTGCCCGTACAGTTTGCACACGATGCTTTCAGGCTCACAAATAACGGGGTGTACAGCCTTAGATCGGTCTTCCGACACAGCGGAGTGCCTATCACCCTCACGATCGGATAAGTGAGGAATGAGGTCGCCACCAAAAAAGACATTTATTACCTGAAGACCGCGACATATGCCCAAGATCGGAATCTGCGCATCTATTGCCGCTTCGAGTAAACCAAACTCAAGATGATCCCTCGACTTCGAGACCAAAATTGAAGTGTCCGCCGGGCCACCCCAGCGTTCTGGGTCCACATCTCCCCCGCCAGTTAAAATCAACGCATCAAGGTGCCCGACGTAATCTCGAGGGGCGTCGATCGCAGGAAGTTCTACTGGAACACCACCCGCTTCGCGGACCCTCAATGCATACTCTCCATAGAACCAATCAACGGGACTATCAGATAAGTGAGCGGCGTTGCCCGACAACTCAGACCCCATTATCGTCCGACCTGTTATGCCAATAAGAGGTGCCATGGAAAGAACCGTACGCAAAACTCGCTGGATGTACCGAATTTTGCACCTGACGTCTCGTTCAGAGGCAATTAGCTACGTATTGCTACTTATTGCAACATTTTTAAAATACGCAGTCAGCTACGAATTGGGAGTCAAAGTCGTCGGCCCGATCCACGGAGTTCTGTATCTAATCTTTGTCGCAGTTATCCTCAGGTGGTTTCGAAAACTAAATTGGAGCTTCAAGAGAGCAATTATCGCGATAGTTCTAGGCTCGGTGCCGGGAGGCGGCTTCCTAGTCGATCAGTGGATCACGAATAGCGCAAAAGAACCTTCTTCGTAGCAGTTACTCCCCAATGAAGTTAGGGCTTCGTTTCTCAACAAATGCTGCGATGCCCTCTTGGCCATCGTGAGTCCCCATCGCCTTTGCAATAGTTACTCCTTCAAGTTCACCAGCTTCCTCAAGCGGACTATCAAAGCCGGCATAAACAATTTGTTTGGCGTGACCCAAAGCCCATGCAGGGCCATCAGCAAGAGTTTGAGCTAACTCAGCTGTCGCGGCGTCTACCTCGTCGTCTGGAACGACACGATTAACAAGTCCCCAAGCCTCGGCCTCTTGAGCCGAAAGCACCCGATTCGTGAGCGTCAGATCTAACATCCTTCGCACTCCAATGTGCCTGGCCACGAAATATGTCGAAGTTCCGTCTGGAGTAACGCCGGCATTCGTATACGCCATGGTGAACTTCGCCGATTCGCCAGCGACAACCAAATCAAACGAACTCACTATGGAAAGCCCGGCTCCCCCCGCTGCTCCATTTACGCCCGCTACAAACGGTTTAGGCATGCGATTCATTTTGTATATGCCGCCATGGAAATCGGTAAGCATGCCACTAGCTAGCTTGGGCAAGCCAGCACCAGCCTCATGAAACTCTTTGAGGTCGCCCCCAGCGTGAAAAACCTTCCCTGCCGCTGTCACCGAAACTGCCTTAACTCGGTCATCCCATTCGATTTCCAACATGATGTCGCGTAAATCACGGGAAAATCTCGGGTTTATCGTATTGGCACCGTCCGAACGGGCGAAACAAACATGAGCAACACCGTCGCGGACTTCGTAGTTCATAGTTTCCAAATTCATTGCCTAATCCTTTCAGATTTATAGCTTTATGCACAGTTCAACGTTGAGCAGGCGAGAGGTCACGAGCAGCCTGAACCGGGTCAATATTTCCAAATGGCATGATCGATATGGCTGACGTTGTAACGCCCATGGCGTGATAGCGGTCTATGTGTTCACGGCACGTCTGAGCATCGCCATGGACAATGAGTTGATCAACCACGTGGTCAGGGATGGCTTCCAAAGCTGCTTTGCGGTCGCCCGCCGCCCATGCTTTCCACATTCCATCAAGGTCCTCCGAACGGCCTAGCCATCGATGAAACTCAGCGTAAACCGGGACATTCAAATACGCGGCTATCGCTCTTTTCGCTCCTGCGCGTACAACATCGGCATCCGGGTTAGGACAGCAAAAGATTCGAGCCACTATTTCTTTCTGCGCCCCTCCCTCGTCGACATATGGTTTCACAGTGCTCACGTCGTCCGCCGATAGCCAATTAATGATTGCCCCGTCGCCGTCTCGACCAGCCAGACGCAACATTCCTTCTCTCAAAGCAGCAATCAAAATCGGTGGCTGTTTGGAGGGAACCCGCCTCAAGGTGAAACCATTGACTTCAAAGCCCTCATATTCTTCGGTCACTTTTTCTCCAGCTAAGGCCTTCCTCAAGAAATGAACCATGTCGCGAGTTCGCTTATACGGCTCGTTAAAAGCAATGCCATTCCAGTGCTCGACAATAACGTTTGAAGACGAACCAATACCCATCACGAATCGCCCGGGAGCCGCATCACACATCGACGCTATATTTTGCGCCATTAAAGCTGGACCACGGGTGTACGCGGGAATAATCGCGACACCTAGGCGTAGCTCAGGAGCCCATTGTGATGCCAAAATCAACGGCGTGAAGCCGTCGGCGCCATCCGCCTCTGAACTCCACAAATCGGTGTACCCCAAATCGGCAAACTCCTTGTATAGGTCCTTCTGTTCGCCTAACGGAGTGTCAAAAGGGATAGTGATGCCATACCGATTACTCATCGAGTTAGCTCCTTACGTCGTTGTATCAATAACCTGACCTTACTCAGATCGGCTACCCCTATACGGACTGGGTACCGCCGTAAAGCATCGGCAAGATGTCGTTGTCCCACCCCCAGTGCAGAGTGGGCCCATGACAGGACAGCTACGCCTAATAGAACTTTCAAACCAACGAGACGCTCGAGAAACACGAAAGCTGGATCATCAAACCCGCAACATAGGTCGAATTGGCATAGCAGCAGCGCGAGCCGCTCTCGCCACCGCCAAGCATTTTCCCGAAGTCGACTTGGATGCTGCATGAACAGCGGCCAAGACAACACGCTTTCCGTCCGACCTTAAACCTCCCTACTCAATTCCTCCTTTCATCAATAGAGGGCAAGGAAGATGGCTAAGGTGTTGGCATGTCAGACATCGTCATCGTTGAAGCTGTTCGTTCGCCAGTTGGTCGTCGCGGCGGAGAATTAAGCACTATCCATCCGTCAGACCTCTTGAGTGAAATCCAAAGTGCTCTTATAGAGCGCAGCGGGGTTGACCCGGCGACTATCGGCCAAGTAGTCGGTGGATGTGTAAGCCAAGCAGGTGAGCAAACAGCAAATATTGCGCGAACGGCTTGGCTGGGCGCCGGAATGCCCCTCTCCGTAGCAGCAACAACCGTCGATGCTCAGTGCGGATCGAGCCAACAGGCTATTTCTCTCGCATATGGACTTGTTGCGTCAGGCGTCGTGGATAGCGCTGTCGGTTGTGGAGTTGAATCGATGACGAGAAACCCAATGGGCTCCTCATACAAAAAGGGTCAGCTAACAGCCACACCTCGCTATAAAGAGCACTACGAATACACAACCCAGTTCCAAGGCGCGGAACTTCTTGCCAAAAAGTGGAACATCTCTCGAGAAGAGTGCGACGAATTCGGACTAAGAAGCCAGGAGAACGCTGCGCGTGCCTGGAGCGAGGACCGGTTCGGCACTCAAATTGTTGAGGTCGACGTACCTGTGGTGGATGAAGAGGGTAAGCCGACCGGTGAGAAACGAAAAGTCTCAAAAGATGGAGGAATCCGACCGACGACGCTTGAGGCTCTAGCGCAACTAAGCCCGGTCATGGATGACGGCGTGCACACCGCAGGAGCCTCATCACAAATCAGTGACGGTAGCGGCGCAGTGCTCCTCATGACAGCGCAAAAAGCTGATGAACAAGGTCTGAAGCCACTCGGGCGAGTAATCGACACCTGTCTGGTAGGAAGCGATCCAGTTTTAATGTTGACCGGACCAATCGAGGCCACTCATCACCTTCTGGAGCGGAACAACATGTCGATGAGTGATATCGATGTTGTTGAAATTAACGAGGCCTTCGCATCTGTAGTCTTGGCGTGGGCTCGTGAAATGGGCCCTGACATGGATACGGTCAACCCCAACGGCGGAGCGATTGCTTTAGGGCACCCGCTGGGCGGGACTGGATCAATTTTGATGACTAAGGCTCTTCACGAGCTACACCGGTCAGACAAAGAGTTTGGTCTCGTAACTATGTGTTGCGGCGGCGGACTAGGAACAGGAACGATTATTCAGCGCCTGTAGCAGAGACTGCAGCGAACAAACCGGTACTAGAAAGTTACGCGTCCGGCTAATTCAGACATCGGAGAGCCAGTTGCGCGTTCTCTCCATAACGGCAAAATTTGAAGCCATAGCTTCATATCGCCGCTCATCTTCAAATTACCTTTCATGTACTCAGATGCAGGGTCTGCTTCATGTAGAAACAGGGATGATGCCAGGTCATAGCTGAGAGTCAGTTCAAGGTCTCGACCTCGTCCAGATCCTAGGTACGCCTCTTCAATAACTCCGTCGTGAATCTTGATCGTCAACGAGATTTTCCCCGCCGGCCCATTTTCTATCTTCGTAACTATTAATCCGGAGACACTTGATCCAAAGGGATCCGAGCTGTTCGCCCATTCGGACACAAACTCTTCGCTTAAAAAATGCACTACCTAAGACCTACTAGCGGCTGCACGGACGCCTGCAAACAAGTCAGACTCTTGATCTTCGGTCGGGATTCTCGATCTCAGCAACATGTATTCCTCGAAAGGATGAATGGCGTCCTGCACTTCATTCGGTAGACCGAACCAGAAGGGAGAATTAGGGTCGACCTGAGTCGCGTGGGCCAACAAAGCATTTCTTCTTATCGAGTTGTCGACCGGCACCATCGCAGCAATGCGGTCATCTCGATCTTTTCCAGA
>DKNM01000103.1 GCA_002470695.1 Candidatus Neomicrothrix sp. UBA7388 | reverse complement strand
ATTACCAGACGCCGTAGCCGCCATATCGACAATGGGATTATTCAGATTAACTTCGGCAAGGTCATCCAATTTCAGTGCATCTCCAAAAGCTTCCACTTGTCCATTCGATTGAGCGATCCAGTATCCAAGGCCAGAAGCGTTCGCAGCTATCGCAACTACCCGGTGACTCAGCGCAATTTGGCTCAGATCACCTTGATGTTCCGACTCTCCCAACGCAATGACTCTGCCCGAAGCAGTTACTTGCCAGTGGCTGCGATATGGCTGACGCACCGCCTGCTCAGCATTCAGTATTCGAAAGCTTGAGCCATCGACTGCACTTACAGCTTGATCGGCCGTTCGAAGGAGCTGTCTAGTTATTTGGCCCGCATCAAAGTAGGGGAATCGGTCCTTGATTAGCGCTGCGCTGGCTGCAACGAGCGGTGCCGCGAAAGATGTGCCCTGACCTGTACGAACTCCATTGCTGACGCCGGATCCCAATGAAAGCAGATCCTCACCGGGGGCCATTATCTTTACCCAGTCTCCGCGGGTACTAAACGGGGTGATTTGGAGCGATTGATTGATGGCTCCCACGCTCAGGACTCCCGCTGCAGCTGCTGGAAACCTCAAGCGGTTGTATCCATCATTGCCCGCAGCGGCGACCACGAGAGCACCTAACTCTTGAGCTTTCGATATCGCATTTTGTAACGCGGGGCTAAGTGTCGTCCCTTGTTGAACGAAGGAAAGAGTAATGATGTCCGCTCCATTTACAGCGGCACATTCAATGCCCGCAGCTATGTCTGAGGTGCGACCTTGTGATCCAGTCATTACTCTCACGTCTAGAAGTTCAGCGTTCCAGTCCAATCCTGCGGTCCCACTCGAGTTATTGGCTGTTGCGCCTATTAAGCCGGCGATAAAGGTCCCGTGGCTTGAGTCAGAAGATTGGTCAACGCCGAGGCCGCATCCGGGAATTCGTTTAACTCGACCAATCAAATCGGGGTGTTGATCGTCTATTCCGTTATCAACGACGGCAATCAAGGTGCTGCTCGCTCCGGTTGTCACATCCCACGCGTCATAGGCCCCTATAGCGTCAAGGTGCCAAGGTTTGGCATAGGGTGCGCATCCATTGATGCAGGGGTCCACTGGTATCAGAGTGGCTTGAAATCGGTCGACGGTTTCCGCTGATATTTCATGAGCCCAGGCAGCTTGAGAGCAGAAGGCGCCGAAGACGAGGAACGCTATTGCCACCGGTAACCGTTTAATTTGCGCCACTGAACTCCTCTGGGGAACCTGTAACCGAGGGTACCGAGTGAAACCCCTCCAGTCAGTGCGGCTCACGTCCTTGTTATGACAGCTTTTGCGTCTCAACTTCCAGATCATGTTCCACCATCATGGTGACAAGATCAGCGAAAGAGACTTTGGGCTCCCAACCGAGCTGCTTTTTTGCTTTGCTGGCGTCACCCACAAGTAAGTCGACTTCTGCGGGCCGAAAAAAACGCTCGTCGATGCGCACATAGGGCTCCCAGTCCTCAATTTCTGCGGCAGCAAAAGCCAGGGCTACAAACTCGCTCACGGCGTGGGTTTCGCCCGTAGCAACGACAAAGTCATCAGGCTCTTCTTGTTGCAACATCAGGTACATCGCTCTGACGTAGTCGCCAGCGAAGCCCCAGTCCCGTTTCGCGTCAAGGTTGCCCAACGCAACGTGGTCCTGTAAGCCCAATTTAATTCGAGCCACGGCATTCGTTACCTTGCGTGTAACAAATTCAATACCGCGTCTGGGTGATTCGTGATTGAAAAGAATCCCGCTACAAGCGAATAGACCGTAGCTTTCTCGATAGTTCACGGTTGTGTGGTGGCCAAATACTTTTGCAGATCCGTAGGGGCTTCTAGGGTGCAGCGGCGTCAACTCGCTTTGGGGCGTCTCTCGAACCTTGCCGAACATCTCACTAGACGACGCTTGATAGAAACGAATCGGATTATCTGCTCCACCAACCAGGCGTATCGCCTCGAGTAACCGAAGCACACCCAATCCTGTGATGTTGGCGGTCAACTCAGCCTGCTTGAATGACAGCGCTACAAATGAAATAGCGCCCAAGTTGTATACCTCGTTCGGCTGGGTGTATTCGAGTGCAGCAATGAGCGAAGACAGATCTTGAAGGTCACCTTCGACTAGCTCAACGAACGGAAAACCCGTCGTAATCATCTCTGCTTTAGGGTTTCGCTGACCTTTAATCAGGCCATAAACCTTGTACCCCTCTTCATGAAGGACTTCGGCTAGGTACTGGCCATCTTGGCCTGTGATACCTGTAATAAGGGCGGTGCGCACTAGGGACTCTCTTTGCAATCCGAGACAAGGAAAGACTAGAGCGGACTCGGCTCGTAGTCGTGCACCCAAAGATGATTTGTTCCTGCGCGACTTAACAAACGGATCTGTACATATTCAGCATCTGCTCTCCAGCGATAGCCCAAGAAAACTGTTTTGAACGCTCAAGCCCGGAACTAATGATCCGATCTCTAAAGCTTTCCTTCTCAATTAACAACGAGATTCCCGCCACAAGCGCTTCAACATCGCCAGGTTCAACTGTTACAGCCGCAGTGTCGACTATTTCAGGAATAGCCCCACCAGTGGTAGTCACAACCGGAGTCCCCATGGACATAGCTTCGACCAACGGAAAGCCGAAACCTTCATAGTGGCTGGGATGAACCAAGAGAGTTGCGCTACCAACTAAACGAGCAACCTCATCTCTTGCAACGAAACCCAACCTTGTTACGCGACGTCGTAAAGCTTCGGGAAGACCTTCGATCAGAGTCCGCACCTGAGGCTCATCATCGCCGGGTGGACCGATGATCTGAAGTTCAAGGGTTTTGAAAGAATGCCCCAATATCTCGAACGCTCGAACGGCGTCGGGAACTGCCTTCCGCTTTTGGGTTGCCCCTAGAACCACCATTGTTGGCGTCTCTACTTTAGGAATTCTCTGTTCGAAACTTGTTTCCACACCTGGGTAGACCATCTGTACATCTGCATTCGGGTATCGCTCGCGAATCTCATCTGCAACGTAGTTGGAGATCGCATGGATAGTGGCCCCCGACTCTGCAATTTGTTTTAAGTGTCTATCGATGCCATCTGCTCTGCGCCTGGGCGCCGTTCCACGACTAAGAACCGAAAGATCATGCACCGTAACTATGCGAGGCACATCAGAGGGGGGCACCAGATAATTAGTGCCATGCACAACATCCGGTGAAGGTACAAACTTTTCAATCTTCGGCCCATTGAAAGTTCTCCATATCGAGGGAGCTATACCAGCAGGCACCGGAACCCAATATCCGCGAAGTTTGCTTTGAGCTCTAGCCCGAATCGAGAGCGTATATTCAATTACTTCTATATTTTTTTCCTTGCGCGGCTCTTCATTTAGAGCGTCAATCAATCCTTGCACGTAGATACCAATACCGGTACGAGTATCAATCAGTGGCGTCGCGTCAATAACAACCCGCATGTGCCAGCTACGCTATCGACTCGTCACCCGATCGTTGGGTCAGCCGCTAGAGGAGACCGACTAATGAGCGATTCTGAGTCAGATGCACAGTATTTCCAGAACGTTGTCGCCGAAATAGAAGCTGAAGCAAAGAGAAGGTCTACAGCTGGCGAATACCCTCGAGCATTGCTTCGAAGCCTGGAGGAGGAATTCCGTCGATGGGTTCCCGATGCAACTCTTGAAAATGGAGTTGAGGACACTATTCGAGGAATAGAAGCGGCTTCTTACATTGAGCCAGCCGTACCAATTGCTAGCCGCACAAAAGTTGGCCGCTTGGTGAAATGGTGGGTACGACGTTTAACATTTTTTTATCACCGCCATATAACACAACAGATAACAGCATTAGGCATCCACATAACTCGGCCGTTACGTCTTCTCGACGCAAGCCTTAAAGGCATCGACCGTCGATTGGCAAAGCTCGAAGATCAACTGGACGTTGGAGCCAACATTCGTTCGGAGCTTCTGGCAAGTCTTCCCATTTTCAGCGAATGCCCTGAATTCCGAGAACCGATTAGAGAACACTTACGCGACGCAGACGGCCGTACTCTCCTCGGCGATCTGACAGACCTAGGGCTGTATCAATTTCTGCGAGAGGAGCGACTAAATGTCTATGGGGTTTCCTCAGCAGGCTCAGACACCGACGCAAGTGACGTTCGATCCGAAGATCTTTTTACTCATTTAGGTCATCTCAACAGTCGAGTGCTAGGCGGCTTTGTCCTTTGCGGCATCGCGGGCCGATACACGGCAAACGAGCAACTGAGATTGCTGCAGCTTTTGTTGTTGCGGTCAACGCCGGGCGCGAAAGTCGCTGTGGTGGTTCCTGACCCTGAAAAGTGGTTATCTCAAGTCGGACCCGTAGCTGCAGACATGCTTCAGGGTCGACCATTACACCCAGACACTTGGGTGTACCTCCTGACTCGCGAGCACGCTGTAGACGTGAAATCCATTAGATCTGCTGACTCCAGTTCACATCTAGTTACGGCGACTCTTAAATGAGGACCGTCCATCAGGTGGTACCAACGATTTCACCTAGGGACGCTGTCGGCAATCACACACTTGCACTGCGAGAGATTCTTCGGGATCTCGGATTCGACAGCCAAATATATTCGATGTTTCGTCATCCCGAGTTAACTTCAGACACCCATCACATAGACCGCTTACCGCCAACTTCCGATGTACTTATTTACCAATTGTCAATTGGGAGCCCTGTTGCGGATCGTTGGGCGCGTCATTCAGCCTTCAAGATTGCCAATTATCACAACATCACACCGCTTTCCTTAGTCGGCAAATGGGATGGTTTGCTGGCTGCCGAGGTGCAGCTAGGACGCGAACAAATGGCCCGATACGCCGAAATTTGCGACCACGTGATTTGCGACTCCGACTTCAATAAATCGGAGATGGAAGAACTCGGCTACAGATCAACAAAGACCATTCCAGT
>DKNM01000035.1:8185-11403 GCA_002470695.1 Candidatus Neomicrothrix sp. UBA7388 | reverse complement strand
CGGCCAGTCATGTAGACCAAAGGGGGTCCTGGCAAAATGATGTCAACGATTTTGACCATCATCATCATGGGCATGCTGCTTCAAGGTGTGATGGCAGTCATCGACAGCGTTCTCGACACCGTGAACGTGAACTCAATGTTGAAGTCGATTCCGGTAGTGGGATCGAATCTCAACCTCATCTGGGCTTATCTCTTCGTCGTGATTAGCAACGTCAATGATGGCGGAAGCTTTTTCGGCTACGGAGCAGGTACAGAAATCCTACAAATGGGTAGGTTCGGAGCAGATATCGCTACCGCGATTGCCATTCTCGCATTCATCCCAATCAAGGATGCTGCGATTTCGGCTCTTGGTAAGGGTATCGGTGGCCGCTAACTAGCCATTGCTATTACATAGGACGCCTAGAGCGTCTTAGTGTTGAGGACCGTCAGATAGGCGGTCCTCAAACATTTTTGTAGGTGCCTCGATCGAAATGGAACGCTAGGGATTGCCTGCCAATGCTGAGGCTGTAAATTTCCACTCCGTTCCCTCCCGTTTGATCTGGTTCCAGTTATCCATCGCATAAAGAAACTCTGGGTTGGAACCGTCCAACTTGGAGCGCTGGCAGTTGTGGAAAAAGCTTCCGTCGATGATGCTTTGATGATCTAACTGCCCTCTTTCGATCATTAGGCGTACCAACGCGGCCGCTCGAGTTGCCATCCCCGAGCCCATAACGTCGTCGGATTGGTCGAGGGTAGTCGCGGTTTTGGCTTCTTTGAGCATGGTGCTTACTGGGTCGGGATCGTTATATAACTCTCCGGCGGTGAAGAAAGTGAAATATTCAGCGGCTCCCTCAACCACTACTGGTACGTGATCACCTCGCCCTCTCCGGTCGATTGTTTCATTGCAGTCGCCTTCTAGATCTTGTTGAAACGCGTGGTACAGCTCGTGGACCAAAAAACGCTGAAGATCCCAGATCGGCCCTCCACTTTCAAAGGCCATCATGACAAATCTTGTTTCTTCGCATAGGGCGCGTTGTGTGGAAGTATCAGCTCCTTCCTCCAACCACACCCGATACTGGCGGAGTTCATTTCGAAGATGGTTTCGTTGCTCAATATGGCCCATACAGGGATCTGAGCGGAGCCAATCTTCGATGCCCGCCATTAAATCGTCGATTTGCCTCTTCGTTAGAAGAACTTCATTAGGGGTAAATGGAAATCCCGCGAAACGGTCGGGGTCTTCGGGTCCAAGGTTTCCTCCGATGTTGTAGAGCACGGTTAGCACCCGTGCGTTTTGGCTGGCCATTTTGTTTTCTGCGACTTCAGCCCATTGCTCCAAATCAGTGGTCAAGATCCCGCTTAGATTGAGAAAAGTGACTCCCGGTACCAGCGCTCCTGCTTCGAAATTGCTGTCTTTGGCGCTTTCTGTAACAAGCGAAGTTGCAATTTCTTTAGAGGCGTTTTTCTCGTTGCTGTCCGAATCAGGCTCTTGATTTTGGAAGTCTTCGTGATCGCTTATTGCTGCCTCAAACGTAGTTAGTGGAGAAGAGGTGGGGGAGTCTGAGTTTTGGCTGTCGGTCGTATTCGGCGAGCTGTTCGCAGCGCCAAGGGTATTCTCTCCATTGGCTGTGCTTGATGAGCCACACCCGCAAAATAAAAATGTGATTAAGAGCACAAAGGCAACGCCTCGCATTCTTTATGGATACACGCGATCGAATTGAAGAGCTACTCATAAATTAGAAATTAAAGATTTGATAAAATAGTTCGTTGCGAGTCGTGGCCCTAATCGTGTCAGAATCTTTCTTGAGCTAATTAGACGCTAGCTCTGTCAATCATTTTGGGGCGGTAAATGATGCGAGCAGGATTAGTCACTGGCAAGGGCAAGTTCGAACTAGTGGAAAGAGAAGATCCGACGCCGGGAGCTGACGAAGTAGTCGTTGCTATTCAGCGTTGTGGTATCTGTGGAAGCGACGTTCACGCTTATGTGGAAGGCTGGAAATACGCGCCGGGCGTTTGTGGTCACGAGTGGGTCGGATTAGTAGCGGCAGCTGGAAGGAACGTAGCTAACGTTCAGGAAGGTGACCGTGTCACGGGCGCGATAGCTCCTGGGTGTGGCCGCTGCCGGGAGTGCCGAAATGATATAAGCCAATACTGCCGAACAGCTTGGTCTGACTACGGGGGACCTACCGCCCCAACTTCTGGAGGCTTTGCGCCATTTATGGGCCTCAAGGCGGAACGAGTAATTGCAATCCCGCCCGGAATAGATACTGATGACGCGGCGCTCATTGAGCCAGCTTCGGTCGCGTTTCACGCAGTCCGACGCAGCTGCCTGAAAGTGGGAGATATCGTTTGTGTCGTCGGTTGCGGTCCCATCGGCTTGTTGACAGCTCAGGTAGCGAAAGCTGCAGGAGCGGGTCTGGTGATCGCTGTCGAGCCTGACGAAGCACGAAGGGCTCTAGCGCTTCAGACGGGTAGCGATCTTGCCGTCGCTCCCGGGGATGAATTTGAAAGCATCCTCCATGAAGTGACAGACGGGCTTAGAGCAGACGTCGCTTTCGATTGTGCTGGTATTCCCCAGACCCTTCAGCAGTCCGTGGACATGGTGCGACGCGGAGGATCAGTTTGTCTAGTCGGTGTAACCGGTCAGGAAGCCACAATCAGCCCTATTCGATGGATTAGCAAAGAGGTGACCCTGAACACATCCATCGTTTTTACTCTGGAAGAAATGAAGGCGACAGCACAGATGATTGATGACGGCCGACTTTCGGTTGCCTCTCTTCGTAACGGTGTCATCAGCCTCGACTCGCTGGGTGAAACGATTGATGATTTAGCGGAACGGAGACTTGATGCGGTCAAGATTCTGGTGGACCCGACGGGCGGCTAAGTAAGTAATTTTTAAGCTTTCTTTACTACTCCCTCAGCGATTAAGTCGGAGATTGTCTCTTCGCTATATCCAAGTTCGCTAAGTAGTTCTGCGCTGTGCTCACCGAGTCTTGGAGCATGTAACCGCAGTTCTGTAGAACTTTCTGAGTAGATCACAGGATCACGTACGTATTTATATTTTCCCTCGGATGGATGGGTCGCTATTTGCACGAGTTCTACCTCTGACAAATGCCGATCTTTATCAAGGTTTGCCAAATCAAGTACGGCTGCGGCCGGGATCGAAACTCGGTCACAGAATTCCAACCACGCCGCTGTTGTGTAATTCCGGGCTGCATTGTCGATTAGCTCGTAGAGCTCCGT
>DKNM01000035.1:0-7788 GCA_002470695.1 Candidatus Neomicrothrix sp. UBA7388 | reverse complement strand
GTGAAAAAATCCTCGTAGTTTTTGTCGGTATACGGGAGAATCGCAACATAGCCGTCAGCTGTTTGGTAAGGCTTCCTAGCTGGCGTGAGAAGGCGCTCGTAGCCAAACGGTCCCTCTGAGGGCTCGAAGGCTGCTCCCCGAAGATGCTCAACCAAATTGAAGCTGACCATAGTTTCAAACATAGGCACCTCGATGTTTTGTGCAACGCCCGTTTTGAATCGGTGAATAAGGGCAGCCATTACGGCTTGTACAATGTGCAGCCCTGTCACCTTGTCTGCTATCACAGCGGGAACGTAAGTGGGTTGGCCGGTCGTGCTGGAGAAAAGAGCGGCCAATCCTGATGCGGCTTGAATAGCGTCGTCGTAGGCAGCTTTCTCACCATAGGGTCCGTTGCTCGCAAATCCGTTTGCGCGACAGTAGATCATCTTGGGGTTAACTAAATTCAAGGACGCTTCATCAAGTTTTAGTCGTTCAAGTGCGTGCGATCTCATGTTTGTGACGATCACATCCGCCGTTTGAACAAGACTTAACATCACCTCGTAGCCGCGGTCGTTCTTAAGATCGATACTTAGAGATTTTTTATTTCTCTGTAGATTGAGGCTGAAGCCCGACATGCCTTCGTTCCTTTGAGGAAGCCCATTGCGTGTTGAATCTCCGTCGGTGCTCTCGACGCGAATCACTTCGGCCCCGTGGTCTCCCAGCATTCTCGTAGCCATCGGTCCCATCAAAACCGTTGTCAGATCGATCACCCGGATACCGCTTAACGAACTCTCTGCCATTCGTTGATCATTGCAGCCAAGACCACCACGTGCCTACTTAGCGGCTAATTGTCTGCGGAGGAGCTTTCTACCAGGCCCGCTAGGCCACTAAGTATCAGTCCGGCTAGCTGCTCGGCTAATTCTTCCGGTGCTGCGCGGTCTGTTTCAGTTAGCCAGTGGCGGCATACGCCCTCGGACATAGTGACGATGGCTCTAGCGTAAAGCTCTACCTCTTCACCACTAAGCCATTTTTTTAGAATGTCAGCAATAGTTTGTGACATTCGGGTCTCAACCATTCGGGAGCCGTTCGCGGTGTCCTCATCACGAGGTGCTGAGCGCCCGAAAAGAAGCTGAAACTCTCGCTCGTTTTGTTCGACAAACGAGAAGTAGGCGCTGAGAGCGTTGACTGTTATTTGAAAGTAGCTATCAGTCGGATGAATTGATTTGAGTACCTGGCTTGCCAATCTGTCAGCGACGTCGTCTACAAGCTCCACGTATAGATCTCGTTTGGAAGCGAAATGCTGATAAAGAACGGGCTTTGTGATTCCTGCGGCCTTTGCTACATGGTTCATGGAGGTTCCGTGATACCCGTTAGCAGCGAACTCCGTCATAGCGACGTCGAGTAACTGTTCTCTTCGTTTGGCTGCGGGAAGGCGGGTCGGCATAGGCTCAGGTTCTATCGAGAGAGGATGCTACCGACTTGGGAAATGATTTGAACTTTTGAGTTCGGATGAGGGAGTCGGAGCTAGTGTCCGTGAGGGAGCCCTTGATCTTCTCTATCAGCAGCGTTCGCGGCATAAGCGAAAATTATTGAAGGCGCCAAAATAAGTGATCCAATCACTAATAAGGTGACGGTGAACGAAGTCCAAAACCCACTGCCTTCCAGGTAGTAGTTGATCAGAAAAATGATCACTGCCCCCATGAAACAGCCGTACCCGAGCCTTTTCCCTACCCGTGTTGCCATCCGAATGCGGGCTCTTGACTGGAGAATCGGGTCTTCAATTTCGGGTTGAGTCATGTCTCTTTAGTCGGCCTATGAGTTGGGTCGTGATCTTCGATGTCCAAAAAACTTTCCTGAGTTTTATCTACGTTTAGTTGGGAGTCGAATGATTCGGTATTGGCGGACCATTTCGCAGCGGTCGGATCGTAACCCTCAAACGGATCGACTTGATCGCCATCACGGAATTGCTCGTAGTCCAAAGCTTCGTCATAATAACTAGCTGTTTCCCTTAATGGAAAGAAGGCACGGAAGCCTAGATTGGCGAGACCACAGGCGATAATTAGATCGCCGAAGGAAAAGACTTCATTCACCCGACTTAGGGGGATTATCGCGCCGAGAAAACCGAATATTTCATCGCCACCCTCGAATTCTCGGATAGCGCTGAGCCTTACTAGATCGATTGACCCGGCGTCTGCTATCCCGGCTCCGACAACGGCGTCGACTGTAACGGGCACGTAGCCATTCAGAACAAGCGGAATAAGATTCAATACTGTGCCGATTAGCACAATTGAGGCACCGGTGAGGTGGAGGTTTAGGGCACAAGTCGTTGCAATTAACGCCATTGATATGACGGTTAGCAAAGTAGGAAACGGAACTCCCAAACCTGAACCTACGAGTGCTTGAAGGGCGACGCCAACCACTGGAATTGGCCAGAACACTAGCCGTGTAGCTAATAAGTAGTCAGTAGAGCCGCGCACGAACAGACCTACGGCGGCTCCGATTATTAATGCCAACGGGATCAGGTACATCAACTCTGATGTTAGTTGCCGAGACTTGGGTATTTACGTTGCTTTGCCCCTTAGGACCGATTCGACGAGCACTTTCTCGAGAAGGAAGCTAGTTTGACCGACGCTAAGGCGGGACTTTTTGAAAGGAGTTGCAGTATGGAGGTTCAAGCAGAGTTGACCGCAACTGTGTGGAAGGTAGTGGTCGAGCAAGGCGCGTCGGTTGCGGAGGGTGATGAGTTGGTGATTCTTGAATCGATGAAAATGGAAATACCAGTTGTTGCTCCGACCGCCGGCACGGTTACAGAGCTCAAGGTTGGGGAAGAGGATCGGATCAACGAGGGCGATGTAATAGCTGTGATCGAACCCTCCTGAGGCTTTGGAATAATGAAATTTGACTGACGCTTTCAATCTGGTGGTGGCCTGAAGTCGGGAGCGTCGTAACATCAAAAGAGATGTCCATAGTTGTTGACTTCCGAGATGTAGTCGCAGTCGCCGGTTCCTTTCCTGTTTTGACGGGCGTTGATGTGCGAATAGATGCGGGTGAGCTGGTTTTGCTTAGTGGCGCCAACGGTGCTGGAAAAACCAGCCTTCTGCGAGCGTGCGCAGGGCTGCAGCCCGTAAGCGCTGGATCTGCGGAGGTTTTAGGCTACGACCTACGAGTCGATCGTCGTGCGCCACGGCGTTATATCGGCTTGCTCGGTCACGAAAATTGTCTGTACCGAGATCTAAGGGTTCGAGAGCACATTGAGTTCCGGGCGTCGGTTGCTGGTCTTAAAATGTCCGACGCCTCAGATTCGTTAGCGAGAGTCGGATTAGACGATCGTCTGTGGTCGGCGCCCGTGGCAGCCCTTTCTGCGGGGCAGAGAAGGAAACTTGCTATTGCCTCGATAATTGTCAGTCGCCCTCGCTTGTGGCTCCTCGACGAGCCTCATGCCGCATTGGATTCTGAAGGTCGACTTACTATGAACTCGATCATGGAAGAAGTTGCCTCCTTGGGAGCAACGGTGGTTTTTGCAAGCCACGACAAAGAACTCTCTGAGCAGCTTGCCTCGCGAGTCATCACTATGAGCAATGGCCGATTAACGGAGGACTCTGGTGCTTCCTGAAGCTTTGCTTATAGCTCGAAAGGATTTGAAGATAGAGATGCGATCGAAGGTCGCGCTAGGACAAGTGGCCCCTCTCGCTCTTCTTATCCTCGTTATCTTTGCCTTCGCTCTCGACGCTAACTCGATGCTCCTCAAACTGGGCGCAGGTGGCCTATTTTGGATATCTGCCCTCTATGGCGGCACTATGTTGGTGCAACGTTCATTCGATTTGGAATCGGAAGATGGCAATTTTGATGCGCTACGGATGTCCAATATCGATCCTTCGGCAATTTTCCTTGGTAAAACTCTTGCTCTTTTTGTCCAGATTGGAATCTTAGAATTGGTAATTGGGCCTGCAATTCTGATTTTGTACGAGACACAAGTATCAGATTGGCTGCTTTTGCTTCTCGCTGCAGTTGCGGGAACCCTGGCCTTTGCAGTGTGCGGAGTGTTGTGGGGCGTTATGGCTTCGGGTTTGCGCGTGCGAACGACGCTTCTTCCGCTACTTTTAGTGCCCGTTCTATCACCCGTTCTTTTAGCTGGCTCGCGAGCTTTCGAGACAGCTCTTGGGGTTCGTGCAGGTGACGGTTGGACTTGGACCGGACTGATGTTTGTAATTGCTTCGCTGCATACGGCAGTGGGACTGGGAGCGTTCGGATTTTTGTTGGAGGAGGGATAATGACGTCAGCGAAAGGTCGCTCTGTGAAAATGACTGCGACGCCGTTTACCCGCGCTTTAGGGTTTTTAGCCCTTGCAGCTGTTGCTGTTATGGCGCTACTAGGTTTAGTGGTTTCGCCGCCCGACGTAGTTCAGGGAGAGGCTGTGCGAATGCTTTACTTGCACGTGCCGGCAATCTGGATCGCTTATGGTTCTTTTGCCGTGACTTCAGTTTCTAGTCTGCTTTTTTTAAGGCGGGGCAAGCGCAGGGAGGACAAAGGCCGTCACTATGACCGGCTAGGAGGAGCAGCTGCCGAGGTAGGGGTCCTATTCACTGGTGTGACGCTTATAACTGGGATGTTGTGGGGCAAGGTCACTTGGGGCACCTACTGGCAATGGGATGCACGCCTCACCACCACTGTGCTTCTATTCGTTACCTATTTAGGTTATTTAGCTTTACGTAGGCTGCCCGCTGATCCAGTTGTGCGCGGAAGGCGGGCGGCGATCATGGCGTTGATTTCATTTATCAACGTCCCAATCGTGCACTACTCGGTCGATTGGTGGCGGACACTTCACCAAAAGGCAAGTTTGAGTGTAGGTCGACGACCCGAAATCACAGGAGAGATGTATTGGACGCTTCTCTACTCCGCGGTCGCTGTAACTTTCGTGGCTGTTTGGCTCGTAACTCACCGCTATCGGGTTATTCGTCTTGAGGAAATTCGAGATGAAGAAATGTTGACGGCGCTTATTTCTCAAAGGGTTTCGCAAGATCTTCCGCCCGTTAGTGATGGAGACTTTGATGAGTGAGGTCGCAACGGTAGCTGTTGGTTGGGGAGTAACGGCTGTAGCTGTAGCCAGTTATGCCCTCTGGGTTTTGCTGCGCGGCAGGACTATTGGGCAGGAACTTGATATCGGCGGATCTTCGTCGATGCTTTCAGATAAAGACTCCACGACGGATCAATGACCATGGACTTAACTCCGCGGGAAGAAGTGGAGTCGCCTGAAGATGTGCGACGAAGAATTCACAGGAAGAGGAGGTGGGCGATACTGGCTTTGAGCGTCCTCCTGGTTGTGGTGGTTGCGTTTGTCACAGCGCAAGGACTCAGAAATGCAACTTTGTTTTTTCGAAATGTTGACGAGGCGGTTGCACAAAGGTCGGAGCTACAGGAAAGACGATTTAGGATTCAAGGCCGGGTAATTCCTTCTACTGTGCGAAATGAATCTGGAATTACGGTCTTCGAAATTGTTCATAATTGTGCGGTCGCTGAAATCAGACATTCTGGTGATCCGCCCGAGTTGTTTGAGTCGCCTTGGATACCCGTTGTGCTCGAAGGCAAATGGTCGGAGGGGACTGTGCAAACTCTTGCAGGATCTGACAGCCACTATTTTTTTAGTGACCGAATGCTAGTGAAACATACTAATGAGTACGCCTCAGCCAACGAGGAACGCATTAGTGAAGCCTTGCCAGACGGATTTCTAGAGGAATGTGCCTTTGACGATTTGGCCTCCCAATCGTGATAGCTCTGCTAGGGACTATAGGAGTTGGTGCCGGCCTGGTCGGAGCAAGCGGAGGCGCGTTGTCGTTGGCTTCAGCGTTGTTTCAAAAGCGTATCGATTATCACCGTCGGGCCTTTGTGTGGATCTGGCTAATGGTGGCGGGTTGCCTTCTAGCTGTTCTGGCTATGGAGATCGCAATTCTCCGAGACGACTTTTCGATGGAGTACGTTGCCAATAATTCAACTCGCGCCACCCCGCTTCTTTACAAAATCGCAACTCTCTGGGGAGCACTTGAGGGTTCGTTGTTGCTGTGGGCTTTCGTGCTCTGCATTTACATAGCAGCAGCTGCTACTAGTTTCCGCCGGCGTATAGAAGATCCCTTGGTCGCTTGGGCGTTACTTACGATGCTGACTGTATGCATCTTTTTCTTTTTTCTCTTAGCAGCGCCTGCTGATCCGTTCGGAACTTTGGCGGTTGCACCGCTAGATGGCGATGGGCTTAACCCTTTGCTGAGAAATCATCCTCTTATGGCGATTCACCCCGTCATGCTTTATCTCGGTTATGTGGGGTTCACAGTTCCATTTGGTTTTGCTGTGGCGGCATTGGTCACTGGCAGGCTCGGTGAAGGCTGGTTGGTGGCGACTCGTGTTTGGACTCTTATTGCTTGGGCATGTCTGACCATGGGAATTCTTTTGGGTGCTTGGTGGTCCTATGAAGTCTTGGGTTGGGGTGGCTACTGGGCATGGGACCCAGTTGAGAACGCGTCATTTCTTCCATGGCTGACAGGCACCGCTTTTATCCACTCGGTGTTGGTTCAGGAACGGCGTGGGATGCTGCGCGTTTGGAACCTCTCTCTTCTTTTAGCGACTTTTGCTTTAACTATTTTCGGCACTTTCCTAACTCGATCCGGTGTTATCGATTCGGTGCATGAGTTCAGTGCATCAAGCCTGGGGCCGCTTTTGCTGGGATTCTTCGCTGCGATCGTCCTTGTGTCGGTCGGTCTTGTCGGATGGCGGGGAGATCAGCTTCGCTCTCCCGGCTCGATTGACTCGCCCGTTTCCCGGGAAGGCGCTTTTCTTGGGAACAACCTTCTGTTTACTTTGATGGCGTTTGTCATTCTTCTAGGAACGCTCTTTCCGTTAGTAGTCGAAGCTATAAATGGGGATCAATTAGCAGTTGGTCGCCCATACTTCGATCGAATGTTGCTTCCCATTGGAGTAGCGCTTCTCCTCGTTATGGGTATAGCGCCTTTGCTTACTTGGCGTTCTACGGACACTCAAGTTTTGGGGTCCCGAGCTTTGTTCCCAGCCGCTTTAGGCGCAGGGACCATGGTCTTTGCCCTGTGGCTTGGGGCCGAGGGCTTGGGACCAGTTTTGGGTTTGGGCTTAGCCGGTTTTGTAATTGGGTCCTCTTGCCGAGTTTTGTTTTTGTCCAGCCGACGGAACGGATTGAAAAGCCTGACTGGGCGGGCCGGAGGAGGAATGGTGGCCCATATTGGCGTAAGCCTCTTAGCTTTTGGTTTTATTGCGAGCACTTCCTTTAGCGAGGAAGGCGAATTTCAGCTCAGTCCGGGTGAAGTTGGAACTGTAGCTGGTCATGAAGTTTCCTTTGTCGAGTTAGAAGATGTGATGGAGGGCCCCAATCGAGTTGTTCGAGCGCAAATAGAGGTGAAGGGTCGAGGTCTTTATGCGCCTGCCATAACTCAGTATCCGACCTTTGGTCGACCTATAGCAACGCCTTCCGTAGCGACGAGCTTTATTGATGATGTGTATTTAACGCTTGTAGCTATCCCAGAAGAGGGCAGCGAACTTGTCGTGGTGCGTGTTCTCGTTGAACCATTAGTGGGTTGGATTTGGCTAGGCGGATTCGTCATAGCGTTAGGAACGGTGTTGGCGATGGTGCCGCTAAACCGGAAACGAAATGTGAGTGGTGAAAGCGTCTTGGCGAAATGAAGGAACTACTAAGGTGATCAGGCTTATCAGCGGAGCTGCCGCCGCTATCTTGTTAGCGCTCGTCTTGGTATTGGCGACGCGCGACACTGACAATGGCCTAGGCGCCAATAG
>DKNM01000012.1:23395-50262 GCA_002470695.1 Candidatus Neomicrothrix sp. UBA7388 | reverse complement strand
TTTCACCGATATCGGCACCAGCACCTCCGCGATCTTCCGGTACAGACTCTATTTCAAGTTCCTCAATCGGGCCGGTGTCATAGGTTGGTGGTTCACCTTCGTCCAGCAAACGTCCAATGATCGGCGCATCGTCAAAAACTTCCGGGTCAAAAACCTCTTCTTCATCAAAAAGGCTGTCATTAAAAAGCTCGTCCGTGGAAGCCTCCGTCTGGATAAATTCACCTTTTTTCTCGGGTTCTTGACTCTCGGAATCGCTATCGATCGTCGGAGGTTCCTGAGCAGGGGGAAGGGTTGGAATCGTATCTGACCGGACAGCATCCATCAGCCCGGTGTCAGACGTATCTACCAAATGCGGATCGTCCGGAAGCTGGGGAAACAATCTAGATCTTCCTAGCGACGTTCGCTCTACATAGGGCGGATCTGGTCGCTCACCACCAGACGGCTTCTCACCGGAGCCCGGCTCCGACCAGTGCGGCATGGGTTCATCCTCAAACTCGAAGGACAAGAGAGGACCATCATCAATTTCTTCCTCTTGCTCCTCTCCACGCGAGGACTCCGCATCGTTTCCGCTCGTATCAGACATTCGTCCCTCCTGTGAGCGTGTCAGACCTCAAGGAGCTCCTGTTCTTTCGCAGAAAGTGCACGGTCGATTTCATCGACAGCCTTTTGGGTGTATCGATCGAGGTCTTTACTGAATCGCTCTTTGTCATCAGAGGAAATTTCTTTATCTTTTTCGAGCGCATCTAAGTCCTGCCTAGCCGAACGCCTAAGGTTTCGCACTGCAACGCGACCATCTTCAGCCATCTGTTTGACCACTCGTACCAGATCTTGGCGCCGTTCTTCGGTCAAAGGCGGAAAAACCAGTCGAACCACCTCACCATCGCTGCTTGGATTAATACCTAAATCGGACTCCATAAGCGCCTTCGATATTCCATCTAGGGAACCCCTATCGAATGGCTGCACCACCAAAACGCGAGCCTCAGGTACCGAAAAGCTTGCTAGTTGCTGAAGAGGGACCTCAGCGCCGTAGTAGTCAACTTTTAACTTTTCCACTAGCGCTGGAGTTGCCCTTCCAGTTCGCACAGTTGAGTATTCGTTTTGAGCGTGGAGCACCGCGCGTTCCATCCGCTCTTGGGCATCTGAACAAATTTCCTCGGCGAATTCGCTCACTTGACTAGCGTACCGATCGCAGCGCCATCAAGGATGGATTCAAAGTTGCCGCGAGTCATGAGATCAAAGACGACAATAGGAGTCGAGTTATCTTTACACACTGCTATGGCGGCACTGTCCATAACTGCCAACTCCTGCGACAGGACGTTCAAAAAAGATACCTCTTCAAGTAACTCCGCATCCGGATGCTCCTTTGGGTCAGAGGTGTAAACACCGTCAACACCTGAGTGGGTTCCCTTAAGGACAGCATCTGCGTCGATCTCGGCTGCTCGAAGTGCGGCAGCCGTGTCGGTAGTGAAAAAAGGGTTTCCCGTTCCAGCGGCAAAGATCACCACTCGACCTTTTTCAAGATGGCGAACTGCTCTGCGGCGAATGTACGGTTCCGCTATTTGCGCCATACCTATTGCAGTCATTACCCGTGTTGGTACATCTGCTCGTTCGAGTGCATCTTGCAGCGCAATAGCGTTAATGACTGTGGCCAACATGCCCATGTGGTCAGATTGAGCTCGGTCTATTCCTCCGTGAGAGCCGGCAACACCTCTCCAAATATTGCCACCACCAACGACAATTGCAATGTCAACGTTGTGTGATTGTCGAACTGCAGATATCTCGGTGGCTAGGTTGCGAAGTACTTCGCCGCTGATATTTTCGCCATCCACGTCGGCAAGCGCTTCACCGGAAAGCTTAAGTACGACTCGCTTCCATGGGCAAGAGCCCTCCCAGCGACGAGTCCGCTTCGCCACCTTAGCTACCTATCTCCACCTGGATAAATCTTCGGATGGTTGAGCCTGCCAATAGATCAACTATGGCTACTTTTTCGTCTTTCACAAACTTTTGTTCTAGCAGAGCATTGTCGCGAAAGAAGCCATCCATGCGACCGTCAACAATTTTCTGGATAGCTTGCTCAGGCTTGCCTTCGTTGCGAGTGATATTTTCAAGTGTTTCTCGCTCCGATGCAACCACCTCAGAAGGCACTTCATCTCGTGTTAGGTACCTGGGTCGACTGCTAGCAATGTGCAAGGCGACGTCATGGGCCGTTTCATAGGTACCTTCGCTTATCTCAACGAGAACTGCATTTACCCCGCGACCATTTTGCTGGTGAACATAGGCATCCAACACCGAACCTGGCTCTGCGTCGAATCTAATCACTCGACCAAGGTCAATATTTTCTTTGAGAGTGATCTTCAGATCTTCGAGTTCCTTAGCGGTTTCGGTGACGGCATCTTCGCCATTAGCAAGTACGGACACCAAAATGCGCTCGGCTAGATCTCCAAACTGATCGGATTTAGCAACAAAGTCAGTCTCGCACTTTAGTTCAACGACAGCAGCTGTTTGTCCATCCACTCTCGCAACGACAACCCCTTCACTGTTTTCCCTATCCGAGCGACTCGCACTTTTAGCGATACCCTTTTCTCGCAACCATTGGGCTGCTGCTTCTGCATCTCCGTCATTCTCGACAAGCGCCTTTTTGGCATCCATCATGCCGGCACCGGTTGATTGTCGAAGAGCTTGAACGTCCTTGGCCGTAAAATCTGCCATTGGGTCTAGTACACCTCTGTGTCAGTTGTTAGGGGTCTCATCTTGTTCATTACTCGATGAAGCGTCGTCAGAGACTTCCGCTTCCTCGGTCTCGCTTTTCTCCGCTGTTTCTGAAGCTCCTGCCTCAGCGATTGGAGTGGCCTGAGCGGCCTGCTCCGCAGCAATTCGTGCTTCCCGAGCTGCTGCCTCCGATAGCGCTTTTTGAGCAGCTTCAGCTTGCTCGGCAGAAACTCGAGCTTCTTCTTCAGGAGTTCGTTCACCCGGTGAGCTAACAACAACTCCCTTGCTTTGCGCGATATATCGACCTTCGCGAACAGCGTCAGCTATTACCCGAGTTAGGAGCTCAGTGCTTCTTATGGCATCGTCATTTCCGGGAATTACGTAGTCAATGAGGTCCGGATCGCTGTTGGAGTCAGCTACGGCTACGACCGGAAGTTTAAGTCGGTTTGCTTCTGCGACTGCTATGTGTTCTTTCGGTGTATCCAAGACGAACACGGCTTGCGGAAGCTTCTCCATATCGCGGAGCCCATCAAGGTTGCGCTGCAATTTAGTTAGTTCGCGGGTGAGTAATAACGCTTCTTTTTTGGGCATATTGTCAAAGTCGCCAGCGGCTTGCATTCGTTCGTACTCGAGCATTTTCTCGACTCGGCCGCGAATTGTTCGGAAGTTAGTGAGCATTCCACCTAGCCAACGCTGATTCACAAAGGGCATGCCCGATGCTTTTGCGAAAGTTTCGATCGGGTCCTGCGCCTGCTTCTTCGTACCAACGAACAAGATCGTTCCGCCCTTTGCGACCATGTCTCTTACGTAGGTATATGCGGAGTCAAGCAGCCCAATAGTCTGCTCCAGGTCAATTATGTATATGCCGTTGCGTTCGCCCCAGAGGTATCTATCCATCTTTGGGTTCCATCTGCGGGTCTGGTGCCCGAAATGCACGCCGGCCTTAAGTAAGTCTGACATGGTTACCACTGCAGCCATGATTTCTCCCCTCACGGTTAGCTTGCTGCACCGAGAGCGACGCCAAAAACTTGGCGACCGTGAGGTCGTCTCAGCTGATAGTTGGTTGCGAACTCTCTACGAGTCCGGGTGAAAGCTTAGCCAGGCGATAGCGAAACCGGCGCTAAAAGCGAGAACAGGCGGTCTTCGGCTATTGCGGCATTATCCGCGGGGGTGGAAATCTCGGTGCGCTTCTTGGAGCTCTTTTTTGCTGACATGAGTGTAAATTTGTGTTGTGGTCAATGAGCTGTGACCTAGTAACTCCTGAACAGCTCTTAGGTCAACCTCTTGGTTCATTAGATGCGTCGCAAAACTGTGTCTGAAGGCATGGGGAGACCGTTGACTCTTCGACACAACACGTCGAATGTCCCATCTACTAACTCGATTGCCTCGCCTATTCACAAATAAAGCCTCAGCGTCTTGGCGACCTGGGGTGAGAGTTTCATCAAAGTTGATACTGCCACCATCGAGCCAGAGTTTTAGCAGCTGGCACGATATGGGCGTCATTGGCACCCGTCGCAATTTCGATCCTTTGCCCCATACCTCCAAGGTTCCATCAGAGGTATTGACACTTGATCGGTCAAGGCCACATAGCTCCCCGACCCGGACACCCGATCCGTACAAAAGTTCCCAGATTATTAGATTGCGTAGCACCAGGTTCTTTTCAGGGCCATTGGCATCTCGTAATTCTTGCACTTGGCTGTCCAACAAATTTTGGATTTCATTTTGGGCGATTGGACGCGGGAGCTTGCTGTCACCTTTTGGTGCGGGGACACCGATGGTCGGATCAACAGCAATAAATTCGCGCTCCAATAGCCACCCAAAGTAGCTGCGAAGAGTCGAACGTCGTCGCGCAATTGACTTTGGTGCTTGATCCTGTTTCAGAAGCGAGCGGAACCATTCAAGGATGACTTGCTGATTGACATCCCTTGGGTGTATCAACTCGCGGTTCTCACTCCAAGTTATAAAGATCTCGAGGTCATTCTCGTAAGCACTGAGTGTTGCGGGAGCAGCCGTGGACAGCGATTCCAGAAATTCTTTGACATGCCAAGCGTCACGAGTCATATCCGAAAAGGTACCGACAACGGGGCGATAGGGGTCGCAATAACTTGAGACGTCCGGGAAGTTCGCTATAAAAAATTTGTCGCTGCTGCGGCATAGCGCCCGAAAGATAGAGGTATCGAGCATATTGACAAGACGAGCGGTGCATACTTCCTTTATGGGTTACAACCCTTACAGGCAGCATGTGGCCACAAAGTTTGATTACTTTCTGGTGGCGATCGGGTGTCTTGTCGCGCTCGGATTAGTTGTATGGGGTCTCTTAGGTTAGGCGCTTAGGTGTTTGATTTAGAGCCGGAGGAAGGGTACGAAGTTAGACGGATTCAGCCATACCAAGCCGTAAAGACCTACTTATGCCCGGGTTGTAATGGGGATATACCTCCGGGGCTTGGACATATGGTTGCCGTCCCGCTTGACGCACCCGATCTACGCAGGCATTGGCACTACGGGTGCTGGAGCGCGCGACATAGACGCAGACCTTTGAACTAATTTCCACGAGGAAGGCGAGGGTCGATTTAGTAACGCTTCTCTTTTACACGTGCCGCTTTACCGATCCTGTCACGCAAGTAATAGAGCTTGGAACGTCGGACGTCACCCACGGCGACACGCTCAATCTCCGCAACGGTCGGGGCGTGCAAGGGGAATGTTCTCTCCACGCCGACGCCGAAACTGAGTTTGCGAACAGTGAAGGATTCACGTATTCCCGAACCGCGGCGGGCTATTACGTAACCCTCAAAAATCTGTGTTCGCTCGCGATTCCCCTCAACAACACGGACATGCACCTTTACCGTATCTCCTGGTCCGAATTCGGGGTGATCGGTCCTTAACTGCGCCTGGTCTACAAGGTCGGTGCTGTGCATATCGCACTTGCTCCTGTCGAAGGTTCCACAAGGGAACGGGTTGAATTTACTGAGCCGTTGCGGTAACTGCCGCTGGCTATGCGAACGGCTGTCAATCTTATCGGTCTGTTAGTCCGAAAGGAAGCGGTCATCGATGCTTATATTGAACTCTTTGAGTAACGCAATCTCTTCTGGAGACACGCCCCTCTGGTCAAGCAAGTCCGGTCGGAGTGTCGCAGTGCGTTCTATCGAGGCGGCTCGGCGCCATCTTTCAATTCGAGCATGATCACCGCTTCGAAGAACCTCAGGTACTGCCATTTCTCTAAATTCGGCAGGTCTAGTCCATTGAGGGTACTCGAGGAGACCATCACCGAAGCTTTCGTCTTCAATCGAGATATCGTTGCCCAACACCCCAGGTATTAAGCGGGCGACAGTTTCAACAATAACCATCGCCGCAAACTCTCCGCCTGCCATCACAAAATCGCCAATAGAGATTGTCGCGTCTACTAGTTCTTCTCGAATTCGCTGGTCAACGCCTTCGTAACGTCCACACAACAGCGAGAAACCACTGAGTGCAGCTAGGTCTCTAGCCATGGACTGGTCGAAGGGTGACCCCACTGGATCTAAAAGGAAAAGGGGTCTTGGGGGGTCTACTGTTTCCACGGCTTGAAAAACAGGCTCAGCCTTCAAGATCATTCCTGGTCCGCCACCAAAAGGTTTATCGTCAACTGTTTTGTGTGGATCGGTCGCGTTCATGCGCAAGTCGTGAGCTCTTACATCCAATTTTTGCTGTCCTTGGGCTCTCCCAAGAACGCTCAGCTCTGCCATTTCGGATATGGCATGGGGGAAGATGGTAAAGACGTCTATGCGCATCACATCAACTCAAATCGAAAAGACCATCTGGGGCATCGACGTGGACGATATTTGAATCAAAATCGGTGACAAAAGTGAGCGGAACTAGATGCCCATCCTCTAGTTCAAGCAGATCTGATGCAGGGTTCGCTATTACTGATACGACTGTCCCGCGGTCTGTTCCATCTATCTCAACAACTTGCGCTCCGATTAATTTGTGAACCCATAAAACATCGGGAGTGTCTAGCGGAAAGCCCTTGAGGGTCACTCCACGAAGTTGTTCCGCTTCGGTGCGCGAGGAAAACCCTTCGAAACGCACTAGGAACTTATCTTGGTGGGGCCGTGAGCTCTCGACAACTAACTCACCTTCGGAGGAAAGGAGCCGGCTACCTGTATCTAGGCGCTCAGTCCTGTTCGTTACCAAACGAACAACAACTTCACCTCGAGTTCCGTGAGGACGACCGATGGTGCCTAATTCGAGCAGCGAATCATCATCCATAGAAGAAATCATTCATTCGCTCATTGCGAATTTCAGTCGCTGAAGTCGACCTCGACCTCAACGCCGTCCTTTACCGCTGCTGCCCTCACAAGTGTTCGGATTGAGTTAGCTACTCGCCCACGCTTGCCAATAACCCTGCCAATGTCTTCTGAGCTGACTTTGGCCATGAGGCTTAGCTTTGTGTCGCTCTCCTCTATTTCAAGTTCAACTTGATCGGGGTGCTCAACAAGTTGAGCAATTAGGTAAAGCAGCACCTCTTCGGCCGTAGTTCCTTCTTGGTCCGCCATTACGCTTCCTCACTTTCGGCACCCGCTTCTTCGGCACTCGCTGTTTCCGCGTCGCTAGGTTCAGCTGAGTCAGAATCGTCACCTGAGTTCGAAGCTTCTTCTGCCACTACTTCCTGTTCAGAAGGCGCTTCGGCTTGCTCTGCACCAGCCGATTTTTTTGCGGACCCTTTCTGCTTTGGCTTAGGGGGCTCGGGGGCAACAAACTGCTCTCCTTTGAAGTCTGCCCAAGCGCCAGAGATCTTCAAGAGTTTCTCAACAGTTTCGCTCGGCTTGGCACCGTTCTTAAGCCAGTGGACCGCGCGGTCATTATCTATTTTGACGACTGACGGTTCTAGTCTCGGCTGATAGGTACCGATTATTTCTATGAAACGTCCGTTACGCGGCGATCTACTGTCCGCGGCGACAACACGGTACGTCGGTTGCTTCTTCTTCCCCATGCGCATGAGGCGCAGTCGTACGGCCATAGTTATTTAGATCTCTCCGGGTTCATCTTGTGGAAATATTTGCTACTCGGCGTCGCCAGTCCGAGGACTAGTGGAGCAGCTAGAAAGGCATTGATATAAGCCAATTGAAGAGCCTACCTGCCCGGAGGGTCAACTCGTGCGTTGCGCTACAGGTCCAATCACTGTCCAGGCAGAGTTATGTCGAGATCGTCAATGCTGAGATGAGGGATTTTAGGCGCGTCCTTTGTTTGAACACGGCTGTTACCGGACCTATGCGTCCCCTTTTTCCCCTTCTTGTTCTTTTTCCCTTTTCCTTTACGACTTTTCGCCTTTGTCCCCAGGCCCGACATGCCCTTCATCATCTTTCGCATCTCTTTAAACTGTTTTAATAAGTTGCTGACTTGAGCGGGCGATGTTCCGCTACCTTTCGCTATTCTTGCCCGCCGAGATCCGTCTACTAGATCAGGATCGAGTCGTTCTCCGGGAGTCATTGAGAGAACGATCGCTTCGACGCGATCAATTTCGCGCTCATCTATTTCGGCGTTCTTCATTTCTTTGGGGACGCCGGGCATCATTGACATAATGCTGGACAAGTTGCCCATTTGTCTGACTTGTCTCAACTGGGCCACGAAATCGTCGAGCGTGAAGGTTCCTTCGAGCAGTCGTTGCGCAGCTTCTTCAGCAGCTTCTTGTTCGAAAACCTGCTCCGCTTTTTCGATAAGCGTGAGCATGTCTCCCATGCCAAGGATCCGCTCGGCCATCCGGTCGGGATAAAATTGATCGAAATCGTCGAGTTTTTCACCAGTTGACGCGAATCCTATTGGACGACCTACAACCTCTTTGACTGATAGCGCTGCGCCTCCTCGCGCGTCTCCATCGAGTTTCGTAAGAATGATTGCGTCTAGTTCAAGAGTCGCGTGAAATGCTTCTGCCGTGTTTACGGCATCTTGGCCTGTCATTGCATCGACAACCAAGAACGTATAGGTCGGCTCAACCGAATCCGAAATTTCCGCTATCTCGTCCATTAGGTCGGTGTCCACTGTTATCCGACCAGCGGTGTCCACGATTAGGACATCGCGCCCTGAAGCCTTGGCTTCGATAAGTCCCTCTCGGGCGGCCTCTACAGCTCCATTCGGGGAACTGAAGACGGGCACATCGATTTGATCTGCCAAGGTAACAAGTTGTTCAACTGCGGCTGGCCGTTGAAGGTCTGCCCCCACCAGCATGGGATTGCGGCCTTGGGACTTAAACCACTGAGCTAATTTGGCCGAAGAGGTTGTTTTACCTGAACCCTGCAATCCAGCCATCAAGACAACGGTTGGAGGCTTTTCTTCATAGTTGAATTGGAATGGTTCCCCGCCAAGAATTGATTTCAGCTCGTCACTGACAATTTTTACGACCTGCTGTCCTGGGGTAAGGCTTTCGGAAACCTCAGAATCCAGGCACCGCTTTTCCGTTCGAGCAATGAATCCTTTGACGACACTAACGTGCACATCTGCCTCAAGAAGCGCCAGTCGTATTTCCCGCATCGCTTCTGCCACATCGGAATCACTGAGCCGGCCTTTACTTTTTAGGCGACCAAGAATGCCGTCGAAACGGTCCGTAAGTGATTCGAACATATACGAAGCCAGACTATCGGCACTGCTTAGGAGTGCTCAGCATGAAACTAGTCGTCACCGAAAAGTGCGTCCACGAAAAGCTCAGGATCAAAATCCACGAGATCGCCCGCTTCTTCTCCTAGGCCAACCAGTTTCACCGGTAATCCGAGTTCGTGCTCTACCGCAAACACAATGCCGCCCTTTGCGGATCCGTCAAGCTTGGTTAGAACGACACCAGTAACCCCAACCGCTTCAGTAAATTGTTTGGCTTGACTGAGGCCATTTTGCCCTGTTGTGGCATCAATAACGAGCAGCACCTCAACCACGTTTCCTGGATTCTTATCAGCGACCCTTCGAACTTTGGCCAATTCTTCCATCAAGTTGATTTTGTTTTGCAGGCGCCCTGCAGTATCGGCCAAAACAATGTCTGCTCCACGGGCGAATGCTGCTTCTGCTGCATCGTATATGACCGAGCTAGGGTCAGCGCCATCACTTCCCCGGACCAAGTCAGCGCCCGTTCTTTGAGCCCACTGTTCTAGTTGTTCGGTAGCTGCCGCCCTGAAGGTATCGCCAGCCGCCATAAGCACCATTGAGCCTTCGTCAGCGAGACGTTGAGCAACTTTGCCTATCGATGTTGTCTTCCCAACTCCGTTCACTCCAACAAACAACCAAACTGGAATAGTTTCAGCGGATGATTTAGTTAGGAGCTTCCTGTCGTTATCTAGGTCGCCCTTCATCTGAGTCTTTAGGGCCTGAATTAACTCCGTCCCATCTGCGAGTTTCTCTTCGGAGGCCGTGACCCTGAGTCGGTCTACCGCATCGGTCGTAGCGCTAATTCCGACGTCAGCAGAGATCAGAAGCTCTTCGACCTCTTCCCATGTTGACTCACTAATTGAAGCTCCACGTATCGCACCCAGCCGATCCGAAATCAGTCCTCTCGCTTTTGAAATTCGATCTCTAAAGGAGGGCGAACTAGTTTGCACCTTCTCTGAGGGTGCTGGATCAGGTTTTACTAACGTCTCGGCTGGGCTACCTAGCTGTCCAGCTTTCGGTGGTTCATTGACTCCGCTATCGACCCTCGAGCTTTTTCTGGTAACCCACGCGCGATGAGCCCAAGGTATGACCGCTAGGCAAACCATTGTTATTGCAAAAAGTAAAATCAGTAATGAGGTATTCACCGTTCCAAAAACCTACAGAGATATTCGGGGAATTCGCTGCATCCTTACTAGGAAGCAACTTTTTCGCTCAGCACTTGGGACGAGCCGCCCGGTGCCATTGTTACTCCGTAGAGCACGTCAGCTGATTCCATTGTGCGCTTTTGATGACTCACAATAAGAAGCTGCGCTTCATTTCGAAACTCAGAAACAAGCCCAAGGAACCTATGCAGGTTGATATCGTCCAGAGCGGCTTCAACCTCATCCATAACGTAGAACGGCGAAGGCCGACTCCGGAAAATTGCGAAGAGAAACGCTAGAGCCGTCAGGGATCGCTCACCGCCGGAGAGCAGTGATAATTTTCTGACATTCTTACCCGACGGCTTGGCTTCTAGCTCGATTCCCGTCTCAAGCATCTTCTCGGGCTCAGTCAAAGTTAACTTGCCTTCGCCTCCCGGAAACAGCGTAGAAAAGATTTGACGATAGTTTTCTGCCACATCTTGGAAAGCAGACGAGAAGACATCGACTATTTCAGCATCAACGTTCGCTATAACTTTGTTTAACTCTTTGCGACCGCTACGTACATCGTCGAGCTGTTCCGCGACGAAGTCGTGTCGCTCTTTTAGGCTTTCGTATTCTTGCAAGGCCAGCGGATTGATTGGGCCCATTCGACGAAGATCTGATTCGAGTTCACGAGCACGCATGGCCGGCGTCACCGATTCTTCAAGTGGCGGCTCGGACGCCGATAGAGCATCTTCGGAATCGGCGTTGAGTTCGATCCGAAGCATCTCGGTTAGGCTGTCGACTTTAAATCTGCGCTCCGTGTCTGCCAATTCATTAGCCGCAATTTGCTCCTGCAGTTCGGCAAGTCCTTTCTCAAGCTCGGACCGTCGACTGCGGAGGCCTTCCAAGCGATCCGCCACAGATCGGACCTCAGCAGACAGCTGCTCACGTTTCTCACGCAACCGTCGAACTTCAGTTTCTAAGGTGGATAGCCGGACTTCTAATCGGTCCCGAAGCAATTTAAGAGCGGACTTCATCTCATCTAAGATGAGCAGCCGGTCGGACTGCCCGGCGGCGGACTCGACGTTCTGCCGAAGTTGCTGATCAACCGCACTCAGGCGCTCATTAATGCGGTCTTCTTGTTCTTGAATACTTTTCTGGTTCGCTTCTAATTCAGCCCTAGTTTGAGCTGCTGCTCGAATTCGGCTTTCTAGATCGCGACGCTTGGTGTGGGCATCAGTTGCAGCGGACCGCTCGAGGCTTTCCGCCGACTCCAACTCCTGAAGTTGCTCTTCTAGTTCTGCCACTCGCGGAAAATCTTTTGCGAGCGCCTCATTTACTCCTTCGATACGCGCCTCGAGAGTTTCTTTTTCGGAGATTAAGTCGCTGCGTTGTCTTTGGGCTTTTTCAATTCCATCGGAAGAACGAGTTAGGGCATCGTCATTACTTTCGAGCTTTGGAATAGCCTCCTCCAGGCTCGCTTGGGCTTCTTTGTTCGCAGCCTCGGCAGTTTCGACTTCTAACTCCGCCGCGTGGAGGCGAGCCTCGGCTATTTGCACGGATTGTTCTGCCTCTTCTAAAGCGGCCAGTGTCGAAGCTTTTTGGTCAAGCCGAACACTCCACCCGTCGGGGCCGCAGCAGTCTCCATCTTGAGTCACTACCGTAAGGCCCGGCCTTTCGATAGCTAAATCAACAGCCTCTTTCCATCCTCCGCTCACACATACGGCGTTGGTTAAAAGCGAGTCCAACAACGGGCTGATATCCGACTCAAGACTGCTCACGCGCTGCCGCAACGAAACGCCGGCCTCGGGAAGTTCTAAGGCAGTTTGACGAATACCCATCGCAAGAATAGAACCTGAAACATCTGAAGCTCTAAGACTCTCTAACGCTGCGCGAGCGCTTTGGACGTCTTCTACTACAACTGAAGCTAAGGAACTGCCGAGCGCCGCGTTTACGGCTGATTCCCAGCCGGCCTCAATTTCAATGAGTTCGCCCAAAACACCAATTACGCCCGAAATATTTTTTAGTTGCTCAAAGCCAGAGCTTTCGCGGGCGACTTCCAACGCTAATTCCAGGGCTTCATGGCGTGTTCGCCAAGTTTGTTTTTCTCTTTCAGCCGCTTCCAACTCAGCCAAAGCAGCATCTAAATCAGAGTGAGTTAGTTCGGCCTTTCTCTGCGCTTCGTCCACGTTTTGGACCAGAGCAGCTTCCGCAGCTGATGCGTCGCTGAGTTTGCTTTGTAGTTGTTCAAGTCGTTGATTAGCCTCAGTCACCGCCTCAGCTAGGCGTTCAGACCTTCGGTCTAGAGCGTCACTATCAGACCTCAACCGCTCAAGGCCGCGCTTTAGGGGCCCAAGTTCGCCTCTTACTTCCGCAGCTCTTTTGCCCGCTTCCATTCCGACTAAAGGCCGATCAATTTCTAGGGATTCAGCCTCGCTTGACAACTCTTTCTCAGAAGCGCCCAGAGTCTCTAACTGTTCCCGCACACTTTCAGCACGACTAGCCAGCCCTCCCAAATCGCCAGATAACCTATCTGCCTCATTCTGCAGTGTTAGAGCGACGTCAGCGGCCAGAATTGACCCCCTGTCATTTTCAACTGCTCGAGAACGTTCATCGATAAGGGCGATTAGGCCGCGGCAGCGCTCGCGCATTGACTCAACGCGAGGTAACAAGTCAGCTCCGGAGTCGCCTGCGGAAGCCAATTGTGATTCCGAAGCCGTAATCTGGACATCTAAGCCACCTAAGTCGGCTCGTAGCTGAGTCAAATCGGAAGTCATTTGTTTACTGCTTGCGTCAGCAGTGCTCTGGGCGGTTCGAAGGGCGCGAATCTCCTCTCCAGTTAAGAACAAGCGAATAGACCGCAGTTCGTTTACCACTGCTCCGTGGCGCCGCGCTGCGTCCGCTTGCTTCTCGAGGGGTCTTAGTTGCCGGCGAACTTCTCGCTGCAGATCTTGCAGTCTGGTCAAATTCGTTTCAGTAGCAGCTAGTCGGCGTTCTGCGCGCTCTTTGCGTCTCCGAAATTTCAGAACACCCGCGGCCTCCTCGACTATTGCTCGTCGATCCTCAGGCCGCGAGTTCAGAACTTGATCAATTTGACCTTGCGCCACTATCACGTGCTGTTGTCGTCCAACTCCGGCGTCGCTCAAGAGTTCCTGAATATCCAACAATCTGCATGGAACTCCATTCAGCGAGTATTCCGAGTCGCCAGAGCGGTACAAAGTTCGGGTCACAGTCACTTCGGTAAATTCGATTGGAAGCGACTTTGAAGAGTTATCAATTACAAGGCTGACCTCTGCCCTACCCAGTGCCGGCCGGTCAGGTGTCCCGGCAAAAACAACATCTTCCATTTTCCCAGATCTAACGGTGCTCGGTCCTTGCGCGCCAAGTACCCAAGCGACTGCGTCTACGACGTTAGATTTACCGCTCCCGTTAGGACCAACAACAACAGTGACCCCAGGTTCGAACTCCAGAACAGTCGAATCGGCGAACGATTTGAAACCCTTCATCGTCAGAGATTTTAAGAACACGGGCTACCTACTCGGAAAACAACAGCGTGCCTAGGTTTCAGGCACCCCGACATAATGCCCTCTGCGACGGCCTCGTTGGTTGACCCTCAAGCAGCTATTTTTTTTCGAACACGTTTTACTGATCAGACCTGGTAGTCGCAGTAGTAGTGAGTGGTTCCTCCCACTCGAGCCGTGAGCACGTCTCCCCGGCCATTTCTGCTTCGCTCTCCTCCTCGACCGTAAACCTCTAGGTACTCGTCGTATCCGCCAGGCTCTCCGAAAATATCCCGAGTTCCGTCAAGACTCACACCACGGTGCTTTACGGCATTATGAACTGTCTCAACTATCGAGCGGTAAAGACGCCTAATTTCTTGGGTAATTAATTGGCTAGCAATTCTGTCGTGCCTCAGCAGGGCAGCGTGCAGGATTTCGTCGCTGTAAACAGGACCAAGCCCGACGATGAATGTCTCGTCCATCAGCAGCGGACGCAGTTTGACGTCGTATTCGAGCAGGCGCTGCCCGAAATCGGTCCAAGATATCGGCTCATCTACTGGGTCGAAGCCCAGCTCAGTGATACTGGGAAATGCGTCGATTATTTGCTCAGTCTCTATTAGGGCAACCGTGGCCTGTTTTTCGGGGTCGATGAGACGAACTTGTCCCTTCTGAGTAAAGCCAATAACTAACTGGGTATCGGTATCTATGGCATCCTTATTGGCGGCACGCTGTAGATATCCACCTGGACCTAAATCGATTACTAGGGATTGCCCGTTACCGACGTCTAGGTAGAGGATCATCCCTATTCTCTTGACACTCGACACCTTTCTGCCTGACAAAGCCTTGGTTAAGCCATTCTTATTAGCTTCGCCTGGAATGAGGCGTTTGGGACCTAGTACGTCAACTTCTTTGATTTTAAGTCCACTCACTTCCCTGTCTAGGTCACGCCTTGCGGTCTCAAGTTCGGGGAGTTCTAGCATTGTTCTGGCTTTCTTTCGCTGATTGTGTGATCTATGTCTTGTGCCGAGTTGATTGCGTGCCATGCGCGACCCGCAGCCGACTGTTCTGCTTGTTTTTTTGAGCTTCCTTTGCCAGATCCTTGGACTACTCCGCCAAAAGACACTTCAGCACAAAAAGACTTGTCGTGGTCGGGACCGCTCTCAGTGAGCGTATACACCGGCGCATCTCCATAGATTCTTACGACAAATTCTTGAAGACGAGTTTTAGGGTCGTCAACACCGGGGTTGGCTGCTACCTCGTCCATTCTCGGTCGAAGGGCACCCAAAATGAAGTCTTCAACTACATCGAGTCCGGCATCAAGATACAAAGCGCCTAGCAGCGCTTCGAAAGCATCACATAGCAGTGATGCTTTATCCCGGCCACCTGAGCGGTCTTCTCCGATTCCTAACAACAACGCGTCGCCAATTGCGTAGGTTCGAGCCACCGCTGCCAAGCTCGACGCGTTCACAACAGCAGATCTAGCTTGGGCCAGGTCACCTTCACTCCATCTGGGGTGGGCTCGATATAAATGCGCAGTTACGCAATGCCCCAAAACCGCATCTCCTAAAAGCTCCAGTCGTTCGTTCGAAGGAGTATCACGACGTTCAGCGCACCAGCTTCGGTGAGACATAGCTAAGCGAAGCAGCTCTGGGTTTTTAAACGAGTACCCGATTCTCTCCGCTAGCCGTTCAAGTTGCTGTTCAGTGTTCAGAGTGTTAGCCAATGCGAGCCATCACGTAATCGATTGCGTCACGCACCGTCTTTAGGTCTTCTAAATCTTCGTCCTCGATACGAAAGCCCACGGTTCGCTCGGAAAGCTCCTCTTCCAAGCCTTCAACAAGCTCAATCAACGCAAGGGAGTCGGCCTCGAGATCCTCAACAAATGAAGATGACTCTGTGACGCGATCTGGCTCTATCTCAAGAATGTCTGACAACTGGTCGCGGATAATCCCGAAGACGCCATCTCGGTCTGGGGGGTTTTGCTCTACGTGGGTTTCTGCGGGCAAGGACCCTCCTGCCTTAGTTGAATAGCTGCAACTCACCATAGCAGATGCCTAAAAATACCACTCAAAGCAAGGTTTTGGATACCTTAGCTCCTCTAAGTGGTTTTCGGTTGGGGGATTTTACCCAATCGCAGCCGCTAGCTCTCCGACTAAGTCTCGCTCAACCATGTCTTGCGCGACCTTGCACGCATTCGTAATCGCAGTTGGCCCGGCTGAACCATGACTAATAATGGCGACGCCGTTTACTCCAAGCAGCATCGCCCCGCCGACCGCATCAGGATTAAGTTCCGCAGCAATAGGCGCCAAAAGATTGAGCGCTTCGAGTCCAACTTCGGTCGCATTTTCGCCACCTAATACTGAAACTATTTGACCGACCAAAAATTGCATCGTTCCCTCGAGAGTTTTCAAGATGACATTGCCGGTGAAGCCATCTGCTACCAGAACATCGACTTCGCCCTCGAGAACATCTCGCCCCTCAACATTTCCGACAAAGTTGATGCTGGAATCTCTGGAAAGCAAGGCGTGAGTTTCTTTGACTAGCTGGTTGCCTTTCTCGGGTTCTTCACCAATAGAGACAAGACCGATTCGAGGCTCACGCATTTCATATCGTACTTTGGCGAATGTCGAACCCATTCGAGCGAACTGCTGGAGCCAATCTGCTTGACAGTCGGCCATAGCACCGGAGTCGAGCAATATCTTGGGAGTGCCGCTGGGTACCGGGATTACTGTCGCTATCGCTGGCCGTTGCACGCCTTTTAAGCGCTTCATTCGCAATAATGCCGCAGCTGCGACAGCACCTGTGTTGCCTGCGCTGACCATCGCCGAGGCATGGCCGTCCCTTACTAATTCCGCTGCTCTCACAATAGAGGAATCTTTTTTTAAACGAACGGCCTTTCCCGGCTCCTCCGCCATCTCAATGACTTCTGTGGCAGGGTTCAGTGTAAGACCGCCTAAATCATCCAATAGGTCCGGGTCACCGACAAGTTCTACCGAGATTCCGCCTTCTAAAGCTTGCCGAACACCTTCGATGATCGCGTTCGGGGCATTATCCCCGCCCATGGCGTCAACGACTACCGGCTTCATACAAGCGAAAAGCTTTCCTAGCCGACTTCTACAGCTTGACGACCGGCGTACCAGCCACAGTTACCGCAAACACGGTGAGGTAACTTCGCAGCACCACAACGTGGGCAAGAACTGCGCGAGGAGGAACGAAGCTTCCATGCCGCAGCTCGACGACTACGTGTTTTCGACTTAGAAGTCTTTTTCTTTGGGACAGCCATGGCCTACCTCAATGTGTTAACCGGGAAATCTTCGCCGAGGAGATGAAAACGACCTGAATCGGCGTCAATTGCCCAGTGGACTCTGACATTCACGTCGGTATGAATCGCGCTGAAAGCATTTGCGCGACCATCAAGACTACCTGAAGATAATTTAGGCAACTACCGATATGCCTACGGATAACGGATTCGCATGTCCTTCGCAGTTGGGCAATTAGTCATCAAAAGTAATTTGATCGAGGGCCGCCCATCGAGGGTCTCGCTTTGGGGGGCTCGAATCGACTTCCTCTGAATCGTCCTCGGAAAGGTATTCCGGCGCCAAATTCTCGCATTCTTGGGCCTTTGAGCACCTCACAACACCGATGGGAAGTTCCAATAGTATGAGTTCACGTACCATCGGTTCTAGATCGAGAAACTCCTCACCCAAAAGATACGACTCGCCTTCTCGCTCTCTTTCTTCAAATAACTCCTCAACTTCGGCGATCATTTCTTCGCGAACGAGACATAGGCAGCGTGCGCATTCGGCGCTCCATTGGGTAGTTAGTGTTCCTGCGACGGCGACCCCCTCACTAACCCGGTCCAACACCAGATCTATCTCTACTAGTTCTTCGTCATCGACTGAAACTCCCCCCACCCGTAAAGAGCCGGCCTGTTGTAAATCCAATGCACGGACTGACGATTGCCAATAGCGGATGGGTTCAAGGCGCTGCAGTCGCTCCAAGGGAACACGAAGACCGCGCGAAGATGCCGCTTCGCTCAATTCTCGTCCTGATCAAAAATCACCGACTCGTTGCGATCTTCCGGCTCGGTATTTACTTCCGGTTCTTTGGCCGGCAAAGACGGTTGCAACTTACCGCGAGCGACACTCACTGAGCCTTGAATCTTTTCTAACGCTATAGAAAATTGCTCTAAACGTTGCTCGCAGTAGTCATCGACTTCGTGGCGCCGCCTCCGCGATTGGGTCTCTGCAGTTTCAATCATTTGGCGAGCTTTACGCTCGGCGGAGCGCACCACCTCTGTCCGTTGAACCATTTGAGCAACCCGGGTTCTGGCCTCCTCAATTACTAAACCAGCATCGACTCGGGCCTTGGAAAGAAGATCTTCGCGCTCCTTTAATAGCCAGCGCGCCTCGCGAACCTCCTCAGGCAACTCGGTCAGCGCAGCCTCAAGCAACTCAACAATTTCATCACGACTAATCATCACTGAAGTGGAGAGAGGCATCGGTCGCGCAGCGTTGATTACATCGATTACCCGACGGACAAGAGCTTCGACACCTGGACCGCTCAACGGCGCAGCCTCCGTCACTTCGGCATCTTTTCTCTGAGTCGTTTTGCTACGGCATCGGGCACAAGATGAGTGCAGTCGGAACCGAACCTCGTGATGTCTCGTATGTATTTCGAGGCGACAAATGAGTTTTCGCTCGTGGACGGCAAAAATAAGGTTTCAACACCGCTTACCGACTTATTCATTTGAGCCATCTGAAGTTCAGATTCAAAGTCAGTTACGCCGCGTAGCCCCTTCACAATGAAGTCAACTTCCAGACGAGCAGCTAGGTCTACTACCAACTCACCAAATTGAACTATTTCGATGTTTTCTAGATGGGCACACGCTTCACTGAGCATCTCCACACGTTCTTCATCAGAGAAAAACGGGGAAGATTTTTGGGGATTTCTCATTGCTGCGACAACCACATGATCAAAAAGCTTGCTTGCAACCGCACAAATTTCAATGTGACCGTTGTGAACAGGGTCAAACGAGCCGGGATACAGAACCTTCACCACAAGCGTCTCCTCGCCTAGCGCTTCGGGTTACAAGAAACGGTACCGATCCCGAAGCAAATCCTCCACTGTCACCTCTTCAAATCGCTACAAATCAGGAATTATTTTCCTCAGGAGCACGCAAAATGGTTATGAAAGCGCGCCCATAACGCCGAGACCGCACAGTTTCCCAACCGGTAAAAGGCCCAATACTCCGGTTGCTTTCAATAACCCAAATAGAGTCAGGGGCACAATCCAGTAGTTGCTCCCACGCCTCAAAGCCGTATGGAGGGTCCGCAAATACAAGATCTACATTTTTCGAAGGCATCTCCCTGAGACAGTCACCTCTGACGATTTTGGCCTCAGCGCCGAGCGACTCGAGGTTTTTTTCTATGGCCGCACATGCCTCTCGGCTCGAGTCGATGAAAACAGCCGAAGTAGCCCCGCGCGATAGAGCTTCAATTCCGAGAGCGCCTGAGCCTGCGAATATATCCGCCACGCTACATCCAGCCGGGAGGCCAAGACTGAAGAGCATATTGAAGATTGCTTCTCTCGCTCGGTCAGAGGTGGGTCTTACATCTTGGCTATTAGGCGCTTCGATTCGACGACCTCGAAAGTTTCCTCCAACAACTCGCATCTCTTGACACTAACGGCACACTGTTGACATGGAAGTTCCTAGCTCGATTATCTGCGTCGACTGCGGCGGTTTATGCGGCAGACTAAGTTTTGAAGAACCAGATGAAGGTTTCCAATCGGGCGATGTAGTCGCATATCGGTGCAGGGACTGCCTGGATCGCTGGGACATTGTGATCGAAGATGGAGATGACGACTTCTAACTTCGAAGAAGATTCTCTGCCTCATCATCACGTCGATCAATGAACCATTGGACCTCGTCATCAAGCAGCGGATAGCGACCTAACCTGCCTTTTTCGTCTACGAGTTGGGCAGCTATTTCTCGCGCCCGCTCTACCCATATGCGATCGCGAGCTAGAGATGCGAGTTTGAGGTCATTTCGCCCGGACTGCTTTTGTTCGAAGATCGTCCCTTCTCCTCTTAGCTCTAGGTCACGTTCTGCAAGCACGAAACCATCTGTCGATTCCTCTAGTGCTGCCAGGCGAGCCTTTGCGTCGTCTGATATTTCACCTTCGGTTACCAAAAAACATTTGGACTCGTTTATTCCGCGACCCACTCGCCCTCGTAATTGATGGAGTTGCGCTATGCCAAACCGATCAGCAGAGAGAATGACCATTGTGGTGGCATTGGGCACGTCTACACCGACTTCGATCACCGTCGTCGCTACGAGAACATCAATCGCACCGTTGCGAAAGTCGTCCATGATTGATTGCTTCTCATCGGAGCTCAATCGACCATGAAGCAGCCCCACGTTGACACCCGACAGCGGGCCATTCTTCAGCTCCAGCTGGGTTTTCTCAGCTGAGCTTGCGACTAATTTCTCGCTATCTTCAATTAACGGGCACACAACATAGGCTTGTCGACCATTCGCTACTTCCGAGTTCAGGTGCAACCAAACTTCTTCAAGGCTCTGGGAAATCCACGAAGTCGCTATAGGTGAGCGACCTGGGGGCAATTCATCAAGTACTGAAACGTCGAGGTCACCGTATACCGTCATAGCCGCAGTTCTCGGTATCGGGGTCGCAGTCATAACTAGAAGGTGGGGCCAACGGCCATCAGTTCTACCTTGCTCCCGAAGGGCAGAACGTTGCTCTACTCCGAATCGATGCTGCTCGTCGACAACCACAACGCTCAAAGAGCCAAAATCAACACCGTCTTGAATGAGCGCTTGCGTGCCGACCACCAAGTCAACAGATCCATCTGCCATTCCTCTAAGTAAGCGACGCCGATCCTCACCCGAGACGGCGTTTGTCAGTAACTTCACCGAGACTGGCCTCTTGCCGTCCAACGTCGAGGGGTCGGGCACTTCAAGATTTTGGGCAAGTCGAAGCAAATTCAAATAGTGCTGCTCTGCTAAGACTTCGGTGGGAGCCATTAACGCACCTTGGTGCCCGTCACTGACCGCGACCAGCATCGCAAACATAGCTACCAAGGTCTTACCGGATCCTACGTCCCCTTGGAGGAGCCTATGCATCGGCTGGTCAGATTTGAGATCAGTAGATATTTCGTCCATCGTTCGTCGCTGCGCAGCGGTGAGATCGAAAGGTAAGCCTTCTAGGAACTCGACCAATAGATGGCCATCAGTTTCGTGAGCCACTCCTAACGCGCGTTCTAAGCGTTGAATTTTGCGCATCCGGAGCACTAGCTGAACCCTCAACAACTCATCAAAAACCAAGCGATCTCGGCCATCAAGCACTTCTGACATCAAGTCCGGCTGGTGGATGGCTTTGAAAGCCTGCATTCGACTCACCAAGCCGATCTCGCCAAGTAGCTCATGCGGCAGCGGGTCCTCAATGCTTCTGCTTTGAGAACGACGCAACCCTTCCGAGATCCAGCGACTCAAATCCCACGTAGTCAAGCCTGCCTTACCTGACTGAGGGTAGATCGCGACAATCCTCCCGGTTCTGTCTCCGACCAGGTCCACTAATGGGTTAGTCATCTGGAGGTTCCCTCGATAGTTGTCGACTTTGCCGAAGAGCGCCACCGTCAAACCTTGATCCAACTGTTTGGACCTCCACGCTTGATTGAAAAAGACAAGCTTCAAACTTCCCGTGTCATCTGCTACCGAAGCTTCGACTATCGATTTCCTATTTCTCGTTCGCCGAGAACTGACTGCATCTACTTCGCCCACCACCATGACCGTTTGGCCGGGCTGCACATCACCTAGTTTTGCCTCATGACTGCGGTCGATGTATCGCCGGGGGTAATGAGTTACCAAATCGAAAACAGAGAATATGGAAACTTCCTCCAGAGAAGCCCGACGCTGTTCGCCGACACCTTGCAAACGATCGACTCCGATCTCATCTAGTTCTCGGAGCGAAATCGGTTGGTTCACTCCACACCAAAGAAGAATGGGTAGTGACTTTGGCCGCCGCTGTGAATTTCGATTTCAACAGAAGGGCGGTTCTCGCTCACCCATTCCGAGATCCCACGAGTGTCGGCCTCGCTGGCCTCCTCACCGACAATCACCGAAAGTAGTTCGTCGCCGGGAGCAACAATTTGAGCCAGCAGACTAGTGGCCGCTTCGAGTAAGGAGCTCCCGATTGAACGGATCCCCTCTCGGTCTAACCCGATCCAGTCACCCTCCGAGACTGCTCCTGCCACCGAAGCACTATCACGAATTGCCTGAGTGACTTCGCCGATCGTGACGCCATCACTTAATTCTGCCATCGCTTTCGCGTTAGTGGCAGAGTCCGCCTGAGGGTCGTAGCCGAACAAACAAGCAAGCCCCTCCGGAATCGAGTTTGTGGGCACGACGGCTACAGATTTGTGGGTTTCCGAATCGACCGCTCGAGCTACCGCAACAATGTTTGAATTATTCGGCAAGATGACTACTTCTTCAGCAGGCGCATGTTCCACCGCAGCTAAGAGTTCCGCAGTAGATGGATTCATACTTTGTCCACCAAGGACAAGTTCCTGCACCCCCATGCTATGAAAGATTCTGCTAATACCTGCGGCGGGAGAAACTGCAACAACTGCACACGGAACTGGGGTTGGCGCAATAGCTTCGTCTACCTTGCCGCCCTCTGTTGCTTCGCGCACCCATTTCTCTTCCATAACTTCCTCGGCAAGGTCCGTTACCCGGATTCGGTGTGGGCGACCAATCTCAATTGCCGCTTCAATAGTTGGGCCTATGTCGTCAGTGTGAATATGGCAATTCCAAAGACCGTCTCCGCCAACCACAACTATGGAGTCACCTAGACCAGCCCACACTCGCTTGAACTCGTCCATTGCTTCATCGGGAGCATTCAGCAGGTACATAACTTCGTATCGAAGGTCAGCTATTTGAGCCTCACCTGGAGAATTATCAGTTGCATTAGCGACTTGGCTCACGTCTTGAGGCGAAGGAAGGTCTCGCCCATCGAGCACATGAAGAAATGCGTTTAAGAGCAACAAGAAGCCTGCTCCACCTGCATCAACGACCCCAGCTTCACGCAGCACTTCTAACTGTTCGGGCGTCTTCTCAAGAGCGATCTCTCCCCCCGCTAACGCTTCTTCAATTACTGCAGTGATAGAGCCTGATTGCTTTGCTTTCATTGCACTACGCGCGGACTCACGAACCACCGTGAGGATTGTCCCTTCAACAGGCTTCATTACCGCTCCGTCAGCCGAAATACTCGACTCAGTAAGCGCCTCGGTCAGCAACTCGCTGTCTATGTTCTCAGATCTCGAGAAGCAATCACTCATTCCTCTCAACACTTGGGACAATATGACTCCCGAGTTACCACGAGCGCCCATCAGAGAGCCGTGAGAGATTGCCTCGCAAACAGCCTGACGGTCTTCTGATTCAACACCTTCTAATTCCTCAATTACCGACCCGACTGTGAGGTACATATTTGTGCCCGTGTCACCGTCGGGCACAGGGTAAACGTTAAGACGGTTGATCGGTTCTTTATGGGCCTCAAGCGCCTCGTGAAAAGCTGAAAGGGCTTCGACGATCTTCGACGTACTTAAGAACGAGATTGTTTCCACGAGAGCCGATGCTAGCGCCGGACAGCCCTAGGGTTAGGTGATCAACGACAAAGGTCATATTCCCCCCACTCTCCTAGTTCCTTGCTAAGTTGTGCCCGCTCACCAAACCGGCGTAGGGTCCCTCAAGAGCTTGTGCCATAATTCGAAGCTGTAGTCGAGCAAATTCATTGGAGAACCTCAGTGCAGGGCGTTATCAAGTCATACGATCCACAAACCAAAACGGGAGTCGTGGTCGATGATGTTGCGCGGACTGAGTACGACTTAGCTTTGGACGCTCTGGAGGGGTCAGTTTTTCGAATGGTGCGACAGGGGCAACGGGTCGTTTTCGACCTCGACGAACAAGGACTAGCTACTCAGCTTCGGCTGGGCAGTGAAGTTGACCTTGGTACACCTGATTGGATCACCGCCGTGGGGGGCGACGCGTGACCGGCAACTGGGGAATCACCCCCGCTCACGTCTGATACCTAACGGAGGTCAGAATGCCTGGATCGACCACCAACCAAAAACTCCTTGAATGGGTGGACCGCTGGTCCGCGGTACTTCAGCCGAACGACATCTACTGGTGCGACGGAACCCAAGAAGAGTACGACCGCTTTGCCCAGTCCATGGTTGAGCAAGGTACGTTAATTCCTTTGGATGACGCCAAGCGCCCTAACAGCTTTCTCGCCCGGTCAGATCCCGGCGACGTCGCTAGGGTCGAAGACAGAACATTTATTTGCACGGAAGACCCCGACGACGCCGGCGCAAATAACAATTGGCGCGAGCCGCAAGAAATGCGATCAGAAATGATGCAGTTGTTCCAAGGGTCCATGCGCGGACGGACGATGTTTGTCGTGCCCTTTTCGATGGGTCCCTTAGGATCTCCAATCGCTCACATCGGGGTTCAACTGACCGATTCGCCTTACGTCGCTGCGTCCATGAGAATTATGACTCGAATGGGCCAAGGCGCTTTAGACGCTTTGGGGAATGATGATTGGGTTCCATGCGTACACTCTCTCGGCGCACCTCTTGAAGACGGCCAAGAAGATGTGCCATGGCCCTGTGACGCTGAGAACAAATTCATCGTTCACTTTCCTGACAGCAGAGAAATATGGTCTTACGGCTCCGGTTACGGAGGCAACGCTCTTCTCGGCAAAAAATGCTTCGCTCTTCGAATTGCTTCGACCATGGCACGAGATGAGGGTTGGCTAGCTGAGCACATGCTCATAGTCGGCGTTACTCCTCCTGGCGGAGAAACAAAGTATGTCGCGGCTGCTTTTCCTTCCGCTTGCGGGAAAACCAATATGGCAATGATGATTCCATCTTTGCCGGGCTGGAAAGTCGAGACCATCGGAGACGACATTGCATGGATGAAATTTGGTTCTGACGGCCAGTTATACGCGATCAACCCGGAGGCAGGATTCTTTGGGGTAGCGCCAGGAACAGGCGAAGACACCAATCCAAATGCGCTCGCAACCCTGTCTGGAAATTGCGTTTTCACAAACGTCGCCGAAACCGATGGTGGTGACGTCTGGTGGGAGGGACTAACAGATGAGGCTCCTGCGCGTCTGATCGACTGGAAGGGCCAAACTTGGACTCCGGAGTCAGAGACGCCTGCGGCGCACCCAAATGCTCGTTTTACCGTGCCCGCCGATCAGTGCCCTTCGATCGCCGATGCGTGGGAAGACCCCGCAGGAGTTCCGATATCGGCAATTCTGTTCGGCGGTAGGAGAGCTACCACTGTTCCCTTGGTATCAGAAGCTCTGACTTGGGAGCATGGCGTATTTTTGGGTTCAGTAATGTCATCGGAGAAAACGGCAGCAGCGGCTGGCACAATTGGCCAGGTGCGCCGCGACCCGTTTGCCATGCTTCCATTTTGCGGATATAACTTCGGCGACTATTTCCAGCATTGGCTCAACATTGGCGCGCAACCTGGAGCCCAACTTCCCAAGCTCTTTTATGTCAATTGGTTTAGGAAAGATGCCGACGGTCGATTCATTTGGCCAGGCTTTGGAGAAAACGCTCGCGTTCTAAAATGGGTGTTAGAACGCATTAACGGCGACGTGGGAGCAGTAGAAACCCCAATAGGGATGGTCCCAAATCCTGAGGATATGGACACCACAGGCCTGGATATCGATACGGGTGATCTCCAAGACTTACTTTCCTTCGATGAGAACGAGTGGAGAGACGAACTAGAACTCATAGACGAACACTACGACTCTATTGGCGATCGCCTACCCACCGAAATGAGAACGCAACTAGGGTTACTGGCATCGAGGTTAGGCAGATAAGCACTCTCTCCACGTGGGCGCTACAAAAGAACCAATGCTCGTATTCCAAGGCCCATAATGAAGAGCCCGCCCCAGCCATACAAGGCGTACCGGTAACTGCTCATCTGTTTGTTGTAACTGTAAAGAACAGCGACCGTCACAGCTGAAAGCACGCCGTAAAAAACATGGAAAGACTCGGGTGATGAACCACTCGCGTTGAAGTGAAAAGTGGCAGCGGTGAGTTGTACGAATACCCACGACTGAGCTACACCCGTGAGCAGCCACAGCAAATTACTGCGAAATTGGGGCAGACGAAGAGCAACTAATGCCCAAAAACCAGCGGCTCCATTGCTTATTACGAGCACCCAAACCGCAAAAAGGTGAAACTTGCTCAACATTTGCGATTCATTGAGTCTGATCAGAAAGCAAATGTAAGAACATCGTCAGGTTTTGGGCGTCACTATGCCCATCGGTCAACTGCATCTTCGATGGATTTTTCGCAGCTTCTTCAGACATGCCAACAACATCTAAAGCTCGCAGCAAGCCCACCGGAGCTCCATTTTCCACTAGCAATGGGATGTCCTGAGTGATGTTTCGACCGCGAAGGCCTCGCTCCTTTAAGACTGATTGGATCAATATCCGGAGGATCACACAAGCAGAAGCAGGGGACAAATGAATAATTGATTGAGCCTCGTCATACAGCGGAACAAGGTTGTGCGGAAGCCCATCAGGTGCTCCACCTTCGACACGTTCAGAAATCAGGCGACCGCTCCTACGTCGCGAAGCTTCAAAATGTCATCGGAGTCGTAGCCAGCCGAACTGAGAACTTCATCTGTGTCCTGCCCAGGATGGGCAGGCGGTCCCTGTATTTCCTCTTTAGTGCGACTGAACCGCGGTGAGGGGTTCGGTTGCGTCACACCCGCAATCTCGGTGAAAACTTTTCTGTGTTGGTTATGTGGATGTCGGGGCGCTTCTTCCAAGGACAGAACTGGTGCAAAGCAAACATCGGTTGCATCCATGATTTCGCACCACTGGTC
>DKNM01000012.1:2676-23014 GCA_002470695.1 Candidatus Neomicrothrix sp. UBA7388 | reverse complement strand
GCCCTATCCATCTGCGCGGCGAATGCCGCATCATTATCCAGCCCAGTCAAGCGCATCAACTCTGAATAAAACTGTGGCTCAATCGAGCCAATTGAAATGTACTCCCCGTCTGCACATTCGTACACATCATAAAAGTGACTGCCCGTGTCGAGTAGATTTGTCCCTCGCTCATCATTCCAGACGCCCATCGCTCTCATCGAATGAAACATTGCCATCAGCGTCGCTGAACCATCGATCATGGCGGCATCTACCACCTGGCCGTGTCCCGATCTTTGCGCTTCAACGATCCCACATGCCATACCAAAGGCAAGCAGCATGCCGCCTCCACCAAAGTCGCCTACAAGGTTGAGTGGGGGTAAGGGAGCTTCTCCGTTACGACCTATTGGTTCAAGCGCGCCAGCTAGGGCAATGTAATTAATGTCGTGCCCTGCCGCCATGGCGTAAGGACCTTCCTGACCCCAGCCAGTCATACGGCCGTATACCAGTCCGGGGTTCCTTGCAAGACACTCATCTGGGCCAATCCCAAGACGTTCCATTACTCCCGGGCGGAACCCTTCAATGAGAGCGTCGGCGGTCTCCACTAAACGCAGAACTACCTCTACTCCGTCCGGGTGCTTAAGATCCACTCCAATGGAAGATCGGCCCCTTGCCAGCACGTCTATCGGCGGATTTTCTTTGTCCATCGCTGAGACATTTCCGGCGCGATCAATACGAATTACCTCTGCGCCCATATCACTCAGCATCATTCCGCAAAAAGGCCCCGGGCCTATTCCTTGAAGTTCTATAACCCTGATCCCCTGCAACGGTCCCATAACAGCCTCCTATCGGCGTCGCTCACAAGCTAGCGCTTTGACAGCGCCCGGTACTAGAAAGATGGTTGTTTACCAAAGCCCATCTTTTTGGCTTTCACTCCAACTTTTGTCGTATTCATTAGCATCAAAGTCGTCGTCGATTACGGCCTTCAACATCGCTCCCGCCGAGGGAACATCCGCGCAAGCCACAGACAAGTCGCTGCTCCAGATGCCCGCTCGAAGCAGCGCTTTCGAGCACTGGAAGTAAACGCTCTCAACCTTTACTTCGATCACCGTCTTAGGAGGCTTCCCATCCATAGTGAAAGCCTCAAGCAGTTCTGGAGAAGTTGATATAACTGCTCGTCCATTCACGCGCATGGTCTCTCCTACTCCCGGCACGAGGAATAGCAGCGCTATTCGGTCGTCTTCAATAATATTTCGGAGAGTGTCAAGCCGGTTGTTGCCCTTGCGATCAGCGAATCGAATTGTTGTTGAGTTAATCACACGCACAACACCGTCTTTGTCGCCCCGAGGTGAGCAGTCAAGGCCCTCCCTGCCAACGGTCGCAATAGTCATCAAGGGTGACGCTTCGATAAATGACTGATACTCAAAATTCAAGTAATTAATTTCCTTAGCAATCGACCTAGGAGACGCAGCTCCGTAAAGCGCGTCTAGCTCGGCGACATCTTTGATCTTCATAGAAGTCATCTTGTTCTCTCCACCAACCTCTCTAAGTCCGCTCGATAATTTTTCCACAGCGGCTCGGGGATGTCGTGCCCCATATCGTCGTAAACAACTAGTTCGGCCCCAGGAATCAAATCAGCTGTAGCTTCGCCTCCGTCTAGTTGCACTAGCGAGTCAACTCTTCCATGAATGACCATCGATGGAATTGAGACTGTTCGAAGTTGGTTAGCTCTCGAGCCGGAACTGAGTAGGGCAAACATCTGCCAGACTTTGCCATCAGGATGATGACACCGGTCGTAAGCGGCTGCCTCTAACTCTCTCGCTTTTGAAATGTCAAAAAGCGGTCCGCTATGCACTCCTCTGCCTTCTACAGCGCTTCGGATGACATCTTCCCGTTTACCCCGATCAGGAATAAGCTGAGCAGCAGACTCCGACGTAGCTGTTCCGACACCCAACTCCCCAGTTGTTGACATAACACTGGTCATCGATCTCAATCGGTGCGAATGATTAATTGCCAATGTTTGGGCAATCATTCCTCCCATCGACATACCCCAAACATGAACTTTTTCTATGTTCAGGGCATCCAAAACCGCAATACAGTCCTGAGCCATATCCCGAAATTGGTAGGGAGCTACCAGCGCTGACGGGGAGTGACCATTTGACCAAAGAGCAACTAGCTCCTCCATGGAAGGCGGTTCCCCTTCGGTTTTCGAGGAGAGCCCAACGTCTCGATTATCCATCCGAATAACAAAGAATCCCGCCGTGCGAAACTCTTCTACCCAGCCAGGCAAAAAATTTATTAATTGACTTCCCAGGCCATTAAGAAATAACACTGGCTCGTCGACACTGCTTCCAGACACAGAGAAGAAAATCCTCGTCTTACCGTTTTGCGCTACTCCGGTCTCCGGTGAGTTCATCTCAGTCCCCTACCCAAGGTTGCAGATAGATGATCGTTTAAGCGCTCCAAAGCTTTGGCCATCCTAGCTCCCCACCAAAAAAGGTCCTGGCCATCAACGAATACTGTCGGCGCAACTTCTTCAAGCATTGCTAGGTGGCGCTCGCCAAATGGGTACGGCTCAGTTGGGGCAAGCACAAAATCGGGTTCCGCTCGAGCGAGCATCTCATCATCAATTGTCGGATACCTGTCTCCAGCTTCCGAAAAGAGCACGTCTATACCCAAGTGGTTAAGAACATCGGCGCCGTATGTTCCCGAGCCAACGGTCATCCATGGACGTCGCCAAATTGGCACAAATGCCAAGATGTTGCGCCTCGGCAGCGGCGAGCCCGGCATGAAGGACCATTCACAACCTAAAATTTTTGCTAAGCGCCCAACTTCATTGCCCGCAGTATCAAGCGATGTGACGTGCAGAGAATGAACTTGAATGTCATTGCTCACGAGTTCCAAATAGTCTTCGTGCCGGTTTTCTTCACGATCTAAGATCACTAAATCAGGATGCAGTGCCTTGATCGCCGCAATATCTGGGTCCTTGGTGCCGCCCACAGCCTGGATCGTCGGTTGCTCACAAAAGCGAGTGCAAGCGATCGGTGTGATACCCCACTCGATAATCGTTTCCGTCACGCTCGGTACCAAGCTAACTATGCGCTTCAACGAACTCATGCAAGGAGAGTAGACCGAATGGGCTTAAGGTCCCACCTAGAGAGTAGCGTCGGGCACGTGAGCGACTATTCGATCCCTTCGGAAGTAGAGCCGAACTCGAACTTCCTCAACGCGGCCAAGGTCGAACTCGACGAGCTCAACACCGAACAACACGAGGCCGTTTTCTACCCAAATAACCCGCTACGAATTCTTGCGGGTCCCGGTGCAGGTAAAACTCGCGTAATAACCAACCGCATAGCACGCAGAATCAACGACGAAACTGTCGACGCTCGCCGTATTCTTGCACTCACCTTCACCCGCAGAGCCGCCTTCGAACTACAAGACCGTCTTAGACGCAAAGGCATTCGAGATCTCGGCGCAGTTGGAACATTTCACGCTGTTGCGCTCGCCCAGGTCCGCCAGCACCGTTCGGACCTTAGGAAAAAACCACCGCAGATTTTAGCTAGCAAGCACAGCGTTCTATCAAAGCTTATTGGAGATTTTCCTTCCCTTGAGTTGAGCGCTTCGATAGCCGAAATTAATTGGCTGGCTTCGCAGGACTTAAACGCAGACGACTACCGTCGCGGCCCAGGTGCTTATCGCGTTGGCCATACGCGCGCAAAACAGATAGCCGACTTATATGACGCCTACGGCTCTTTCAAACGGAAAAGGACCTTATTGGATTTCGACGACATATTGATCGAATGCACCCAATTATTGAGAACCGACAAGGCCTTCAAAAGTGCTCAGCACTGGGTATTCCGCCACTTCTTTGTTGACGAGTTTCAAGACTTAAACCAACTCCAATTCAACTTGCTTCGGCAATGGATAGGAAATAGATCAGATCTGTGCGTCGTCGGGGATCCTGATCAAGCCATATATGGGTGGAACGGAGCTGATTACTCTTTGCTTTCGGATTTAACCGATCACTTTCCGGAAGTTGCAACGCTTTCTCTCAAAGCGAACCATAGGAGCCATCCAGCTATAGTCGAGGCGGCAAATGCGATTCTGGATCGTCCTCTAGAACAAAATGTTGAGGGCACGAAATCTGAATACCTACCGACGAAAAGTTGGTTTAAAAGTGAACAAGATGAGGCACAGGGAATAGCGCGCTATCTGAAGGATCTTCGCACACCAGGCACTAACTGGTCGGGTCACGCCGTGCTCACTCGAACCAATAAACAACTTGAAATCATTTCGCAAGTCATGACTGAATTCAGGATTCCCCACCGCCTGAGGGGACAAGGCGGAATTTTTAATCTTCCAGACGTGAAAAAGCTAGTCGATCACCTCTCATCATCCGCATCAAACTTTTCGTCTATGGCATCTGACTTTCTCACCGAAGTCGATTTCGGTCCGGAGCGACAGATAGCAGAATTTGCACTTCAATACAGTAAGGCCAACCCGGGCGCATCAGGTTCGGACTTCCGCGATTGGCTGCTCACTCTGCAAGCCGGCGACTTCGGACATGACTTTGACGCCGTCGACCTAGCAACGTTTCACGCTGCCAAGGGTTTAGAGTGGCCCAGCGTTGTAATAGCTGGACTTGAAGAAGGCCTGGTTCCAATAAAGCTGGATGACGACGAGGAACGCAGACTGCTCTATGTGGCCATTTCAAGAGCCAAGAGCAAGCTGCACCTGACAGGAGCAGCAACTCGACTCGTCGGTTCTAGTATCCAAACCCGCAGGCCATGCCCATGGCTGTCAAAGATTGCAACCGCAGATTCAATTCAGTCCGATGCATCCGACGATTCAGCTACCAGTTACATAAAAGAGGCGCGGGAAAGCTTAGGAGCACCGCCACAATCCGATAGCGATATTCGCGCTCAAAAGTTGCGGAACTGGATTGACACGACCGCCCGCAGACGCCAAGTTGAGCCATCTGCGTTGCTTCCTCGGCACCTGATATACGAAGTAGCTAAGAAACGCCCGACCTCAATGTCCCACTTAGCCGAGATCACGGGATTCACTCAGGCTCGGCTCGACCGAGTAGGTCAAGAAATTTTAGCCATAATAGAAGGTGAGTAAGTTGCCGAGGTCACGACGAACTTGCCCGAATACTTAATCCCGGAAATCAACCCATACAGGGGCGTGATCAGATGGTTTCTTTCCTTTCCGGGCTGTTCTGTCTACTAGACAAAATGTGGAACGGTTGAGCAACGGTTTACTGACCATAAGTAGGTCTATACGTAACCCCATTCGTTTATGAAAAGCCCCGTCTCGGTAGTCCCACCAAGAGAACAAGTCCTTATCTTCGTAGTATTCGCGAAATACGTCAGTTAAACCCCAGTCGCAAAGCGACTCCAATGCATCTCGTTCCTTCTTGGTCACATGAGTTCTCGTCAAATCATTATCTGGGTCCCACACGTCCCGATCATCGGGGCAAATGTTGAAGTCGCCGCCTACCAGGAGTTCACTGTCGGGGTCACAAGTTGCCTGTATGTGCATGAGTAATCGATCCATCCAAGCCAGCTTGTACCGATAGTGATCATGGTCCACTGCTCGTCCGTTTGGTACATACACCGAGGTGACACGAATACCAGCACAAGTTGCGGAGATTATTCTCGCCTCGGGGTCCGCTTCGGCGCCATCAGCAAAGCCTGACACCGGGTCCTCTAGACCCACCTTAGAAAGTATGGCGACGCCATTCCATCGACCTTCGCCACAATGCACGCTTTCATATCCCAAGCGCTCGTAATGCTCTTCAGGAAACTGATCTTGCGACATCTTTGTCTCTTGCATCAGCAAAACATCAGGTGACGCGTAATCCAACCACTCATCCACTCGTTCCATTCGGGCATTGAGACTATTTACATTCCATGTCGCGATTCGCACATCCCGAATCTAGCTGGCGCTAACCTCCTCGCTCGTGACGAATAATCCAATAATTGATGTCGTGTTGTTTGACTTCGGTGGCGTGATTACCGCTAGCCCGTTTGAGGCCTTTGCTGCCTACGAACAAGAGTTAGGGATTCCTACCGGCTCTATTAGAAAAATTAACTCAACGAATCCCGATGGGAATGCTTGGGCAAAGATGGAGCGAAACGAAATCTCACTCGAAGACTTTTGCAGCCTTTTCGAGGAAGAGGCAGCAGCACTCGGCCTAGTGCTCTCCGGCAATAGAGTGCTGGGATGCTTAAGCGGGGCTATTCGCCCTCAAATGGTTCGAGCACTAGAAGTGCTTAAAGAGAGAGTCTCAATCGGGTGCATAACCAACAACATGAAATCAGGCCACGGCTCGGGCATGTCTAGGACTCCAGAGCAAGCTGAAAAAATTGCCGAGATCATGACCATGTTTGAAGTCGTAATAGAATCCGCCAAAGTTGGGTTGAGAAAGCCAGATCCACGGATCTACCAAATGGCTTGTGACGAATTGCAAGTAGCGGCCGAAAGGTGCGTTTACCTTGATGACCTCGGAATCAATTGCAAACCAGCGGCAGCTCTGGGCATGCGGGCTATCAAAGTGGTGGACCCAGACGAAGCACTTAGCGATTTAGAGAAAATCGTCGGCTTCGAGTTGCGCTGAGTTGAGTGTTGTTGCTTCGAGTAAGCCTTATGATCCATTCGGCTCAGTAAAGCGAGGAATACCCAAATGGCATCAGAGTTCATCTTTACAATGCGCAATCTTGGACGGTTCTACCCACCGGATCGAGAAGTTCTAAAAGATGTGACACTCGCATTTATTCCCGGCGCAAAGATAGGCGTTTTAGGCCACAACGGGGCGGGGAAATCTTCAGTCCTGAAAATCATGGCGGGAATTGACGATGGGTTCACGGGAGAGGCCCGTCTATCCCCGGGTTTTTCAGTGGGCCTGCTCGAACAAGAACCGGGTTTGGATGAGGATAAGAATGTAATTGAGAACATCATGGAAGGCGTAGCTGAAACGCAGTCTTTGATTGATCGTTACAACGAAGTTCTCGCCATGTGGGGCGACCCTGAAGCTGACCTTGAAGAGGTCGGCTCAATGCAAGCAGACCTCGAAGATCGAATTCAATCCTCTAACGCTTGGGACCTCGAAAGACAAGTGGAAATCGCTATGGACGCACTCCGAGTTCCTGCAGCGGAAAGTTCGGTCGGCCAATTATCTGGCGGCGAAAAGCGAAGAGTTGCCCTCTGCCGTCTTTTGCTGGCACGGCCAGATTTGCTTCTCTTAGACGAGCCAACAAACCATCTAGATGCTGAGTCGGTCGCCTGGCTAGAGCGTTTCCTGAAGGACTACCAAGGCACAGTCGTATCGGTAACACACGACCGATACTTCTTAGATAACGTAGCGGGTTGGATTCTAGAACTGGACCATGGCAATGCCTATCCCTACGAGGGCAACTACAGCGGGTGGCTTGAGCAAAAACAGGCACGTCTTGCAAGCGAGGAACGTCAGAGCAATGCGAGACAGCGAACGCTTAGTCAAGAGTTGGAGTGGGTTCGCCTATCGCCACGAGCACGACAAGCGAAGAGCAAAGCTCGTTTATCCGCTTACGACCAGCTTTTGGCCGAGCACGAACAGGAAGACAAGCGCGACGAAAAACTTGAGTTGAGCATTCCAATGAACAGAAGGCTCGGAGACCAAGTAATTGAGTTGAAAGGTGTGGCGAAAGGGTTCGAAGACCGACTGTTGATCGAGGATCTGTCATTTATCCTGCCGCCCGCAGGCATCGTCGGCGTGGTCGGAGCAAATGGAGCAGGCAAAACTACGTTGTTTAGAATGATTACTGGTGATGAAACTCCAGACGGCGGTGAAATCGTTATCGGGTCAACTGTCGATTTGGCCTATGTCGATCAATCTCGAGACGAACTTTCGAACGACAAAACTGTTTATGAAGAAATCACTGATGGCTTGGATATGGTCCAAGTCGGTAGCCGAGAGGTCAACGGCCGCAGCTATGTGGCCTCTTTCAACTTCAAAGGCCCGGATCAGCAAAAGCAGGTAGGAGACTTGTCAGGCGGCGAGCGCAACAGAGTGCAACTCGCCAAAGTGTTAAAGGAAGGCGGAAACGTCCTCCTTCTTGACGAACCGACAAACGATCTTGACGTCGATACCTTACGATCTCTTGAAGCCGGATTAGAGGCGTTTCCGGGTTGCGCTGTGGTCATAAGTCACGACAGGTGGTTTCTCGATCGCGTCGCTACCCACGTCCTCGCCTTCGAGGGCGACAGTCAAGTTCGCTGGTTTGAGGGGAACTTCTCCGAATACGAGGACTTTCGCCTACGCGAACTCGGTGATCAGGCGGGACCAAAACCCATTAAGTACAAACCTTTAGCCCGCTAATCGCGCGGAACGCGCGAAAACTCGATGACTTAGAGTCGAGGCATGGTCGATTGCCACACTCATAGCGCATTTTCAAGCTATTTCGCGCGGGCCGCGCGAAATATTCGCGCGAATCGCGCGAATATCCACCATTATCGCGCGATTAGTGACTAAGTTGCCCGCATCACAGATAGTGACTGTGTCGACGGGAGAAAAGTCGTGGCCGCTAAATCAGCAACCAAAACAAAAAAATGGCAAAGCAGAGCAGTCACTAGGACCGTTGATGCTGGCAACTCCGCATATTGCGCTGTCTGTGAAGAACTAATCAAATTCCGAGCTCGAATTCGCGCCGACCAAATTATTTGCAACGTCTACGTTGGAAACAAATGGGACCGTGTCGAGCACTATCACCCAGAGTGCTACAAAAAAGCTAAATCGCCCTATGGAAAGCCGGCGGACTAAAGCTACCGGTAAGTTACAGAATTTGACTCAGGAACAATTTGGTTCTGTCTTCAGTCGGATTGGTAAAGAAGTGCTCAGGAGTACCGACCTCAACGATTTCGCCACCTTCCATAAACATGATCCGATCGGCAACCTCGCGGGCAAACCCCATCTCGTGAGTCACGACCATCATTGTCATGCCAGACAGGGCCAACTCTTTCATAACATCAAGAACTTCTTTAATCATTTCGGGGTCTAGAGCTGAAGTCGGCTCATCGAAAAGCATGACCCTTGGCTCCATCGCAAGGGATCGCGCAATGGCAACCCGCTGCTGTTGCCCACCCGATAGTTGACCGGGAAACTTTTCTGCCTGTTCCGGTATACCTACCCTTTCAAGCAAGGCTCGCGCCATTGATTCTGCCTCAGCGCGTGGCTTCTTTCGAACCCAAATGGGTGCCAGTGTGATGTTGTCAAGAACCGTCAAATGAGGAAAGAGATTAAATTGCTGGAATACCATCCCAACTTCCGAACGAATTCTCTCAATATTTCGCAAGTCATTCGTTAGTTCGATCCCGTCAACAACTATGTCTCCCCCCTGGTGGACTTCGAGCCGATTTATACATCTAATCCAGGTGCTCTTACCAGAACCGGACGGGCCACAAACAACGGCAACTTCCCCTTCTTTGATAGTCGCCGTAACGCGCTTAAGCGCTTGAAAGTCTCCGTAGAACTTGTCTACATCAACACAAACAATCATGTCCTCGCGACCCGCTAGCTTTTCGCTTACTGCAGTCGTGGCGTCATCGATGCTCATGAAATTCCACTCCCATTTTGAGCTTGTAATAGAACCATCATCGTTCTCCAAGTCCAACCCGACGCTCTAGGCGTTGACTGTATTTTGAAATAACGAAATTAAAGAAGAAATAAATTACCGCGACAAGCAAAATGCCTTCTCGCTTCACTCCCATGAATTCGCTCTGAGCGGGGATAACTGAATTGGCCACACGCAGGAAATCAAAAAGACCAATGATCGCTAGCAACGAAGTTTCTTTGAAAGTGGCAATTACCTGCCCCACTAGCTGAGGAATCGACACTCGTAGAGCTTGAGGAAGCACAATGAACCCAGTTCGCTGGGCAGAGGTTAAGCCAATAGCATCTGCCGCTTCGTACTGGCCTTTGGTAACCGACTGCAAACCGCCGCGAACGTTCTCCGCTAAATATGCCGCTGAGAAAAGTGTGTAGCCAGTTAGGACCGCTCCCAATTCCGCCAGCTCCATTCCATCTGGAAGGAACAGAGGAACCATGACAGAGAAAAAGATCAGAACACTAATCAGAGGAACACCCCTAATAACTTCTATATAGCTTGTCGACAGAATTCGAAATATAGGGAACTTTGAAGTTCGCCCAAGAGCAAGCAGCACCCCCAGCGGAAACGACAGCAAGACGACGAAGACTGCGACAAACAAAGTTAGGCCCAATCCGCCGAGAAACTCTGTCGATTGGAGCTCCACGGTTGATGGAGTGTTAATCATGGTTGCTAGGTAATGCACTAGTGCCATGGTTCCTAACCAACCCAGCAATAATTGACGTCGCTTCGCCGCTTCACCGACGAAATTGGGGGCTAGAAGCGCAGCTACTGCCAAAAGCAGAAAACTAATTCGAGCTTTCTGCAGCATCGGGTACCAACCAAAAAAAGCAGCGACCCAATTGAAAATAGCTATTCCAAGCATCGCCGTAGCCAGTATCCGACCTATTTCGCCAATGTCGCTTCTCGTTAAGAACCAAAGAAAACAGGCTCCAAGGATTCCAAAAGCTAGTCCCATGGGAAGGTCCGTTGAAAAGACATGACTGTAATCCAGCGCAGGGTCTCTAAGGATCACAAAGTAGAGCGTTACCGGGCTGATCAGCCAAAGAAGGTTACTACCAGCCTTGGCCAGGACTAAATAAGAACTAGTCCGCAACCATCTTCCCGCAAAGAACCCGATCGCCAGCATGATCCACATAACTGTCCAGGGCATCTTGGTTGAGAAAGCCACCGTGCTATTTGGGTCCGCAATATAAGTTCCGTCAGTGAAAGCGTAATGACCATATGGGGCAACCCATAAGCTCAAAACACCGAGCCCAATGCCCAGGTAGGTGACTTGAGTTATCTTTAGTTGTTTCTTGTCGCTATCACTTCGCCAAATTACCCCACCCACGATGAGTAAAAGAGCAACGACTGCCCACCAGTTCGCTCTATCGGTCATCGCAGAAGCGAATGATTCGCGAACTAACGATCCATCAGGCAACCGAATCGTTTTACCTTCCAAGTCCATCAACACGCTTGGTTCGCGAACCAATATGCAGACTGCTAAGAATCCAGCAGCACCCATAAACCACCCCGCGAGTCGCCGCGCTGGTAAGCGTCCCCAATCCGCCCAGATGCCGGCGCTCAATCCTGCGAGAACAACCACCGACCCAAAGGCAACCCATACCCGAACATATTGAGATTCCGGGTATGTGAGCGTCATCAGCGCACGAGCATTAGTTCGCACGGCATCCCACTGCCGATTCTCGCTAAAGACGAAGTTGAGTACGCCTCTCAACATTAGTAACGCGGCGGCAGTCCCAAGGACTGTCAAAATCCCGTTCACCCATGTTGAGAAAAGGTTTTTACGAAACCATTGACCTATTGAAAGGTTCGGCGCCTTCGGCGGCAATGAACCATTTTCGTCGGGGATCGTAAGTATCGCGTCTCTATTTTCCATGTCAGCGCTCCACAATCCGCATACGGACGTTGAAGAAATTAACGATCACAGAAATTGATAACGAACAGGAGAGATAAAACAACATCCATATCGAGACAACGGGCAAGGTTTTCCCTGTCTGGTTATAAACCGTTTGACCAACTTGGACAATATCGCTGTAACCAACCGCTATTGCCAACGAAGTGTTTTTGGTTAAGTTCAGATACTGATTACCAAGGGGTGGCAACATAACTCTCGCTGCCTGAGGAATGATGACTCGACGAAGGGCGGTAGCACGCTTAAGTCCGAGTGCAGCAGCAGCTTCACTCTGTCCCTTCGGAACAGCCAATATCCCACCCCGAACAATTTCAGCGATGAAAGCAGCTGTGTAAAAGACGACCCCGAAGAAAACTGCGGCGAATCCAATTGAAAAATTAAGCCCTGATGGCCCGTAGTTAGGGAATTTACCCGTTTGGACAATATTGGGTAAGTCAACATCTATGGGACGGCCAGTTCTTCCGTCTCCGAATTTGTTACTTAAAACATTAAATAGGTCACTGAGAGAGTTGATCATCCAGCTCGAAAGTCCGGGCCACAGGATTAGGAAAAAAATAGCTCCAAGGATGCCTCCAACTGCCGCAAAAATCATTCTGAAGTAGTCGTCGTCGGTCAATCTGGCGAGGCCTGCAGGGGTTCGTCGACTATTCAGGAAGCTGCGAATCCAGAGTGCGCTTGATCCTACGCACAGCACCCCTATCGCAATCTGTAAAACCGTTTGGGGGATTCCAGACACAAATGAGGAGAGAGCGCCAAAGATTTCACCGACGAAACCAAAGATCGGATGAATGAACCAGCCAACAGCGGCAACGAATGTCAAAACCGCGAATGCACTCAAAAGCGGGTATGACTCCTCCCCCGTCGCATCTTGCTGCCTTATGCGACGCTTTCTAAACTCATTCGCAATGAAAATCCCGATACACATGACGATTAGCCACTGATAAAACCCGTCAGCTATGTGCACGCGCGGCAGAGACAAACCCTTGTTGGAAAGGTGTAGCCATCCGTTGATGGGTCCGACGTCCTTAGTAACGCGATCCAAACTTGCAAACACTGCCCCATAAAAGAGGATTTGCACGAGAAGAGGGACGTTGCGGAGAGTCTCAACGAAAACGGTTCCTATTTTCTGTAATAGCCAATTGTTGGACAACCGAGCTAAACCCACTATTACGCCCAAAATCGTTGCAACAAAAATACCAGCCACCGCCATACGCAGGGTGTTGACCATGCCTACCCATAGAGCGCGCCCGCCGGTATCAGGGTCGGTGTCAATTCCCGAGGAGAGGTCAATACCAGGGTTTACCGACAGAAAGTCGTAGTCCGTGGGGACGTTAGAGGCTCTTAAATTGTCTCCTGCTTGATCCGCTAAAAACCATAGAGCCCCCAAAGTAAGCGCCAGTGCTGCAATTTGTACAACCCATTTGACAACGGTGACATCCCGGTAGAGCGGAGGACGTGAATGGTCAATAGAAGGCGGCGAATTCGTTGCCACAGGATGACTCCCTCTCCAATACTCTCTGATACTCCGAGCCAACGATCGCTCAGCCTAGAGGCAGAGAAGGGGCTGAAGGTCAAATCGACCTTCAGCCCCCTTTTAATTCAGACTCGACCACGAAACCGAAGTCGAGTGAACTAGCCCTTTAGTTATCGTGCCGGTGGAGCGTATACGAGACCACCAGCGGTCCAGGCAGCGTTTGCTGACCCTTCGCGGCTCAGACCCACAGGGTTGAGGTTGCGGCTGTATATCTCGTCGTAGTTTCCAACCTGCTTGATGACTTGGTAGAACGCATCCGCAGGGAGACCCATGCCAGTTTGCAGTTCGCCTTCACCGCCGAGAAGACGGATTGTTTCCGTGTCACCACTGGCAAGCATTTCGTCCACGTTGCCGGAGTTAACGCCCTTCTCGTCAGCAATTATGGTCGCGTATACGGCCCAGTTAACAGCATCCGAGAATGCCGAATCGTTCTGTCCGTATGTTGGACCAAGCGGCTCTTTCGAGATTGGAGTTGCAGGGAAAATCACCCAGTTCTCACCTTCTGGCTGCTGCTTGGCTTTGCGGCCAACAAGGGCGGAACCATCAGTTGTGATGATGTCGCAAGCACCGGAAATGAAGTTGTTTGTCACAGTATCGAAGTCTTCAAATGTTTGAAGTTCGATGCTCACACCAGCTTCAGACGCAGCGTCAGCGATGTTCTTTTCGGTAGTGGTACCGGCACTCGTGCAGACAACGGACCCGCCGATGTCAGCAACTTGCGATGAACCTGAGAATCCGTCGCCAGCGCGTCCCAGCAGCTGTTGACCGTCGTAATAGGTAGTCGGTCCGAAGTCCATGCCCACCTCGGAGTCACGGCTCTGGGTCCAAGTGGTGTTACGCATAAGCAAGTCCACGTCACCAGTCTGAACTGCAGTGAAACGCTCGGCGGCAGTCAGCGATACAAAGTTAACCTTGTTTGCATCACCGAGAATTGCAGCGGCAACAACCCGGCAGTAATCAGCATCGAAACCAGCCATGCTTCCGTCAGCCTGTAGTTCTGAGAACGCCACCGCTGAACCTGAAACACCGCAGTTGACAGTGCCACGGCTCTTAACCGTTTCCAGCAAGCTTTCGCCGCTGGCAGCCAGCGTCACTTCGGTTTCTTCTGCAGCCGAAGAAGCAGTGCTTGCACTGTCATCATCGGAGTCGCTTCCGCCACAGGCCGAAGCGGCCAGTGCGACAGCAAATAGAGTGGCGAGCAGTCGCCACATAATGTTTTTCCGCATCTGTTGAGTCCCTCTCTGTTGCGGTTGCCGACCAAATGACCGGCTTCTGCTCTGTTATGAGTGCTTGAACGGTATACGGTCAACAAAGCAAACCCATACCTTGTGACAATTTCGTCACATTGCCCTCACCGGGCCGTAACACTACCCCTAAACGATCGTTTAACCAAGTTGCACTTAACTTTGTCTAATGAGACTCGGAGAATCCATGGCCAGCCATCAAGACCACGCGGTCAGTGCCCGTATCGCAAGCCAAGCCGGACAATTGCTTTTAGATATTCGAGAGCGACTCTCCGCCCAAGGGGCTGACAGTTGGACTCTCAAAGACACGGGCGACCTAGAAGCCCATCGGTTCATCATGAAAGCTTTAAGGGAGGAATTTCCTGACGACGGAATTCTTTCAGAAGAGGGCCGGGACGATTTTGAGCGTTTGAAGAAGAAACGAGTATGGATAGTTGACCCCTTAGACGGAACTCGAGAATTTGGTGAGCCGGGAAGGTCAGACTGGGCGGTCCACATCGCTCTGGCTGAGGATGGGGTACCAACCGCAGGGGCCGTGGCGCTACCAGCAATTAATATGACGTTCGGCACCGAACCACCACCGCAACTTCCGCCGCTCAGGGAAGGTCAACCCCGAATGGTTGTGAGCAGATCTAGGGCGCCGGCAGCGGCAATGATCGTGGCAGAAGCTTTAGGTGCCGAGATGCTGGCCTTGGGGTCGGCTGGAGCCAAGGCCATGGCTGTCGTGCTTGGCCACGCGGAAATCTATGCGCATAGCGGCGGTCAGTATGAATGGGACAACTGCGCTCCAGCGGCGGTGGCTGTGGCGGCAGGGCTGCATGCAAGTCGTTGCGACGGTTCTCCTTTGGACTATAACTACGAAGACCCTTGGCTTCCTGATCTATTGATATGCCGGCAGGAATACAAGGAGCAGGCACTTGCCGCGCTCCGACGCGCAATCGATGGCTAAACAGAGGATCCATGGAACTGAAAGCAACTAATTACGAGAAGCTAGGCCAAATTGCGACGATAACTCTGGCCCGCCCACATAGACGTAACGCATGGACAGGACGAATGCATACTGAACTGCGTTACCTGCTTCAAGAAGCTGAAACTGACTCCGAGGTTCGAGTCGTTATCATTACGGGCGACGGCGGAGATTTTTGTGTGGGGGCAGATAGCCAAGCGCTGGAAGGGCACGTCGAAAAGGGCGGTTACGACGCTGGCACCGGAGCAGACCTGACTAACCCCGGGTATGGAGTGGCTACGGAGTTCGACGAGACGTTCGCCTACATGTTTGGCTTAAAGGTCACAACGATTGCTGCGGTCAATGGCGCAGCAGCCGGAGTCGGATTAGTGCTTGCGTGCTACTGCGATCTGAGATTCGCGTCTACAGACGCAAAGCTGACTACAGCCCACGGGCCCCTGGGATTGCCAGCCGAATTTGGGCTGTCTTGGGTCTTACCGCGGCTGGTTGGATTGACCCGAGCGAACGATCTTCTTCTGTCCAGCAGAACTCTAAGAGCAGCCGATACCGAGGGTTGGGGTTTATTCAACAAGATTCTGGATCAAGAAGATCTCCTCGAATATGTAATGGACTATGCCCGTGAACTGGTCACTCGGGTGTCACCATCGTCACAAAGAACAACAAAACTTCAGATCTATCTGGATCAACATCGTGATGTTGGTTCAGCGGTAAGCAATTCCGAAGAGCTTTTGGAAGCCGCTATGCGCGATCCAGATTACCAAGAAGGCGTCGCAGCATTCGTCGAAAAACGCGCCCCTCGTTGGAGCTAACGCGAAAGCTCCTCATCGCTTTACGATCAGTAAAGACCTTCGTCACTAATCAAGTATCGTGACTACCCCAGTGTCTCCGTCAACTCTGATCATGGCTCCGTCGGGAATGCGCTTCGTAGCATCAGTAGCAGATACCACGCAGGGAATACCCAGCTCGCGGCTCACAATTATTGCGTGACTCAAGGCAGCTCCGACATCGACCACAACCCCCGAAGCCGGCACAAACAAAGGCGTCCAAGAAGGATCGGTCAGGGGAGCTACCAAAACATCACCCGGCTCTAAAGCAGTCGGGTCATGACTGTCGAGAATTATGCGAGCCCGCCCCTCCGAAATACCCGGACAACCAGGCAAACCCTGAATTGAATCACCAGGAGAAATTATTTCTACCGGACTACCGTCTCGGGAAGGCCATTTCGATAATGGGTCAGGTTCACCAACAATCACAAACGGCTCTTGTTTCGCGCTGGCCGCATCAAAAATCTGCTGCCGCTCTTCTATCGTCTCTCGCCAGCCTTCAGGATTGTCAATAGCCGAGTGCATCTCCGAAAAGCGCAGCATTGCAAAACTCGTGATTTTGGGGAAAACGCCTCGATCAACCATCCTCGAGCCTAATTCTCGCGCAGCCATTCGGCCCTCTTGAATGAACTTCACGCAGTTAGTCTTCGTGCGCTCCCTGCCCGGCATGAGTACAGACGCGCCGTGTGCGCCAGCTAAAAACTGACCTTGGGTGCCCGGATCCGCTTCGAGCATTGCACCAATCTCTTCGACCAAACGCTGACGCTCTGCTGCTAATTCAGCTTGCTGCCCTTGAGGAGCCGAAGACTCAGGGGAGACCCTCATGCGATCGATAGCCGCTAAAGCGAGATCAGGAGTAGTTTCCCACGTCGGGCACGAGATTTCCCACTCGTTGGGGCCTCGTGAACCATAGAGCAATAAGAAACTGTCGAAGTCCGCCACAAAGCTTTCAACGTCCCCATCCTCGCTTGACCTAAGTCGGGTATCCAGTCCATCTATGCCCTGATCAAAGGCCGCTGACACCTCAGATGAAGCAGCTGCCCTCCTACCCAGTTCCCACATCGCCATTGACGGAGCCGCCGACTCAACGTCGCCAAGCCCGGCCATAATTTTCATGGCATCGGTAGGTCTACCAATGGCATTACACACTGCCGAAACAATCCCCATAGGGACCGTAGTGAGAAAGCTGATGAAAATGTGTTGGGCAAATAATTCGCGAAACCCGTTGCTGAAAAAATTTTCGATCCAGTCAACGATTTCGTGATCACCCATTGATGAAAAGTCAGGTCGCGCAGAACGCAGTTCGTTGACTTCCCGTTCTTGTGCAAGAACGTCAGGCAGATCCTGGGTAGTGAGCGCCCATATAAAGACCTCACCTATACGTGCTTCAGCTTCAGGGCTCAAGTCATCGGGGTGTTGCTCATAAGGCGGAATCCCAGGCTGAACGCCGAAAAACGCCTCATCAATGTCTTGGGCTGACAATCCGGGAGCTCGTTCACCAAAAATCCTCATAAGAGAAGCATTTAGATACGTGTATCCACCAAAAACTCCCAGAAAAACAGGGTTGTCGGGATCAAACTCACTTTCCTCAAACGCGCCAATTCTTATATAGGCATCGCGAAAACCCAGTTCACTCATTTGCAAACCATCTTCATTTTGGAAGGCAAAATCGAAAGTCGATAAAGCTACAGGATCCGGAAATACCTCTCCTACGTTTGCGCGTGTCCAGATGGGGTATCGGCTGGAGGTCCTCGTACCTACAAAATATTCTTCTTCCATTGTGCTCCCCCGATTTCTTCTCAACACCTAGGCCGATGGGCCGGATGGCTGCCTCCCCCTCGTGGCAACCATCCGACCAGATCATTCGTCGCGAACTCCGCTTCGAGACGCCGAAACTTTCACGTGTCGATGACTATGACGACACGTAGTGATCCGCACTATAGGCACCGCTACCCCTCTTGTTGCAAATGATCGTTAAGTAAATTAGAGGAACCAGGCGTTTTTCCGGCTCCAGGCAGCAACGTGAGATACGTTCTCTCTGTGGTTTCAAAAACCGAGGGCAACTTTAATTGGCAAGAAGCTTGGGGACATTTGGTCGTCTCCCCGGAAGCTGCAGCAGCCCAGGTGCGCAGCGGAGATCTCGTTAGCACGAGCCTTCCAGAGCCAACCGCTTTCCTCAACGCCCTCGCGAACCGCACCGATTTGGAAGATGTTACCGTCTTCGTTCCAGCACCCAGAAAGGGCGGCGCAGCCATCGCTCAAAATAAAAAGCTTGAGCTTCGCGCACCATTTTTGACCCAAATACTTCGTGAGGCCAATGCACATGCCGAAGTGGTACCCGTCCGCCTCGAAGACTGGGGCAGATTTAGTGTTCGCAATCCTCCACGCGTAGCCTGCGTGCAGGTCGGGACACCGCTACCAGATGGAACTGTTCCACCAGGGTCAGCAATCGCCGGGAACGACGCTCTCGTTCGCAGAGCAAGACGTGACAATGATCTCGTTTTCGGCCTAGTTAACCCAGTTGTTCCATATATCCACGGCGATTCATTCCACGTAAAGGACTTTGATGCATTAATTCATGTGCCCTTGAAAGGGTCAATGCCGATCTTCGACCAACGCAGTTCTCCCTCTGACCTTGATCCTTTCATCGGGGCTCTCGATGATTTGATTCCAGATGGCGCCACCGTTCAGTCAGGAGTCGGGGGTCTCACTGAGGTCGCTCTATCGCGACTAACCCACAAGAAGGACCTCGGTATTCACACCGAAGTTATGTGCCAGGGGCTTATGGACCTGATGAAGTCGGGTGCTGCTACGAACCGGCTCAAAACCGTTTTCCCTAACAAAACTGTTTTTACGATAGCGCTTCCCGAAACCTTCGATTTTCTTGACGACAACGCAGACTGTCACATAGTCCCTGCTCACGTCGCGCTGAATCATCAAACCATCGCCGACAACCGAGAAATGAGGTGCGTGAACGGGGCGCTCGAGATCGACTTATGGGGTCAAGCTAACTCCGAAATGATTAACGGCGTTCAACACAGTGGCGTCGGAGGCGCGCTCGACTTTTTGCGCGGTTGTCAGATGTCCGACACAGCAACCTCAATTCACCTCATGCCAGCGACAGCAAAGGGGGGTTCCTCTTCCCGAATCGTTCCTCAAATCGATGTCAACGCAATCACAGCCACTCGTTACGATGTAGATGTCGTAGTCACCGAATTCGGTATTGCTCATTTGAAAGATGCTTCAATCCGCCAAAAAGCCAAACGCTTGATCTCGGTAGCTCACCCTGACCATCGGGCAGAATTGGAAGAAGCTGCAAACAGAATGGTATTCGGTCGAAATTAAACTGCTGCTTCTTTGCGAATAAAGACTGGCTCATCTGGGTTACTGCGCTCGTCGCAATAGGAGTAACCCATCCCATCAAACTTATTGATTGACGAAACACTTTCGACTCGGTTTCGAATAAGCCATGAGGCCATTGCGCCCCGCGCCTGCTTGGCGTAAAAGCTGATGATCTTAAATTTGCCGTTCTTCTCGTCTAAGAACTGAGGGCTTACGACTCGCGCATTCAAGACTTCTTTGTTCACGGCGGAGAAGTACTCCTTTGATGCAAGATTGACAACTACTCGCGAGCGGTGCGAAGCAAGGTCTGCAGACAATCGCTCGCTAATTCGATCACCCCAAAACTCGTACAAGCTTTCACCTCGGGCGGTCGACAATTTAGTTCCCATTTCAAGTCTGTATGGCTGAATAAGGTCTAAGGGTCGCAAAACTCCGTGCAGCCCGGAAAGAATACGCAACGTCTTTTGCGACCGGGTGAAGTCGCGTTCCGAAAAGCAGTCGACGTCCATTCCTACATACACGTCACCCTTGAAAGCGAGGAGGGCTTGACGAGAGTTATCGGTAGTGAAATCCGGTTCCCAATCTTGATACCTCATTGCGTTCAAGTCCGCTAGGGCGGGAGATAGGTGCATCAGCTTTTCGAGTTCGGCGGGTGACTTCCGAACCAGTGAACCCACAAGTTCCGATGACTCTTTGACGAATCGTGGCGTCGAGAACTTTTGTGTCTTTAGTTCGGATTCGAAATCGAGTGTTTTTGCCGGGGAAATCAGTATCAACATTGTCACTCCTGACGTCTATTTAATTCTAAATCCCTGGGCACGGACAAGTAACGTTCTTGACGACGAATCGATTAACCATTTTCACGCAGCAGATATAAACGCAAACC
>DKNM01000012.1:0-2296 GCA_002470695.1 Candidatus Neomicrothrix sp. UBA7388 | reverse complement strand
GGAACTAAGCCGTCATCACCGTCATTTGCCCGGGCATCGAAAATTGAATTACGCCGCCATACGCGCAGTTGGCCATGCACGAGTTTGTGAGAGCGGGCATGTTAGCAATCTGCACAGTGGGAGAGCCAGGAGTCCACGGTGCAGGAATGACCGGCAAACAGGGCATTGGAGTCAAGGCGCCCATCGCTGCGGAAGTCGCAGCAGCCACCTGCGGGTTCGCGAGCGATTGGCACATACCAAAAGGCGGAATGTTAACGTTTGGGATCTTGTCCATGATATTTGCGGCAGGTGATCCGGCACTGACCTTACTTTTCGGCGGCACAGATAGCGCTGAGGGGGCCATACCGAAGCTACATGTCATCATTGCGCCACTGACCACTTGAACTGCCATAATCCAATAGGCTACTGCTCGTTAACGAAATCAAAGGCGTCACTTGAAAGAACTGATTTTCGCACATCCTGCTGGAGAAATAAGGGCGCCGGAGCCGACTGTTACCGTTGAGGATTCATGGGTTCGGGTCCAGTTCGAAATAGATGAGCCAACGTGGGATTTCATTTACTTAAACGATCTTTTTCAGACCAAGTCGAGATCTCGTTTACCAGACGAGTTGGATGGTAGTGGGCGCGTGCGCATCACTTTGGTGGGGCCTCGCGTAGGGCTTAACGACCCAATGAGAGCTCCGGCTGATCTTTTCGAAATTTCCGAGGCTATGCGGCGGTTTCCCGGAGAAGACGAAGCCTGGCAAGGGATTATTTTTGGTGCGGCGCCCATTTGGAACAAGGCTTTAGACGAACTTGTGGGCCTCGGATTTCGGGTGACTGGAGAGGTTGAGGACGAAGTATTTTTGGTTGACGAATTCGGCACCGAAGCTCACTTGAATACTTTTCAGGATAATCAGATCAGCAGTTTGGTTCTAGCTCATCCGATTCACTTTGAGGGCGCAAGCAGAGACGAGGTCGTGCGTCTATTAAACGAGACCAACGCTCAATTCGTACTGGGAACGTCTTCCCTTGACAGCAAGGGCTATTTGTTAGTGCGGGGCAGCTTGCCGATTTTGGATGCGAGCACAACGAGAAACATGTTGGGTGGGTTGGCGCTTAGCTTGATTGGGTTGTTGCAGGAGTTGCTGCCGCCTGTAGAGGACCTGGCGAGCGGAAAAATAACATTCGAGGATGCTGTGTCAAAGCTTGTTAGCTAGGGGTTTTATCAATCGTTGCCCAGCTTGCAAGCTGATGGTTCTGAGTAGGCGTCCAGGACACGAATTTTGATTTCTTGTGCGTCCAGTTCTCCTGCCAAACTGTCCGAATAATTGAATTTTATGGTTACTTCCTCGCTTTCAACTTGCTTGTCATCAGCGATAGCGGAGGCGTAAAGCACCTGTTGAGAGAGCCAGTTAACTTGTCCCGGTGCTGAATCCTGACTTGAGAAGGTGATCTCATTTGGTTGGATAACTATGCGGTTCGGCTTGTCGGAGGTTATTGACACGGAAGCTGATGCAGATGTTGGGCTCTGGTTGAGACGAAGACCAATTAATGCTGCGTTTCCCGACTCAATAATTGTGACCTCGTTGGGGAAGACAGACATTTTTTGCTGATCTGTGCCTATAGCCACAGGAATGTTTATTCGATTGCGTTCTGAGGCGGGTCTCTGAGAGTTGGGACCTGATTCAGGGTCTGAGGGGCTGGGATCACTATCGAGTACCAAGAATCGGAGTTCGCTCAGGGTGCCGGGCTCTAGCTCACTTTCTGATTTGCTGATCTTGAAATCCTGGAAAGAGGACCAATTGCGGCTGTTGAACGTTTTTTGGGAGGGTTCTACTTGGAGTCCCTTCGTCGAAGGGTCGAATTGGAGTGTTATTGGCGATGTGGGTTGCTGTTGCAGTCGGACACGCAGCACGTCACTTGGCGCAGAGTTGGTCAAAATGAGCCAATCGGCAGATAACTGAAAGGGCGGGTAGATACCGGGTGTATTGGGTTGGCGACACAATCCCTTGACGGATTTGTTGAGTTTCGGGTCATCAAGGGGCGCTGCCAACATGCAGATGGAGTTGCGTTGCAAGGCGGGCAAATTGTCATCATTCCAAGTGTCGATACTCGGGTAGATATATGAGATACGTAGAGAGGTTTCTTGAATCGGTTTCCCTATGTAGCCTTCCGCCAACCATACGCATTGATTGATTGAGTGCGTTTCTAGGGCTTCCGAGCCGGGGTATATGCCGTCTAAGTCGCTGTTAGTTGCGACATAGTCGTCGGAGATCGCAAAGATCTCGTGAGTGTGCGGATCGTCGCAAGACAC
>DKNM01000082.1:5216-10444 GCA_002470695.1 Candidatus Neomicrothrix sp. UBA7388 | reverse complement strand
CGCCTTCAAGCCAAGCTTCCAAGCTAGTAAATGCAAATCTTCTACCTCGGCAACCGTGGCACTCTCGGGAAGGTTCACGGTTTTGGAGATTGCTCCAGAGACGAAAGGCTGAGCAGCGGCCATCATGCGAAGGTGCCCTTCGTGATGTATGACGTTGTCGCCCATTGAGCACGCAAATACAGGTAGATCAGATTTTTTTACATGTGGGGCTTCGGTAATGCTTCCACCGGTTAGGAGGAAATCTTCGATTTCCTCTATCTGTTGACTGTCGTATCCCATGCGGGAGAGCGCCCGACCGACAGTCTGATTCACGATAGTGAGATCTCCACCTCCAACTAACTTCTTAAACTTAACGAGGCTGAGGTCAGGTTCGATTCCGGTCGTATCGCAATCCATCATGAAAGAGATGGTGCCCGTAGGTGCGATGACGGTCGCCTGAGAATTGCGGACACCATGAATCTCGCATTGACTTACGGCCTTATCCCAGAATTCTTGAGCTTTCATTACGACATCGCGTGGAGCATCCTCCGAAACAGTCGCCAGCGCATCGCGATGCATGCCAAGCACTCTTTGCATGGGCTCGCTGTTCGATGCGTAGCCGGCGAAAGCACCTACCCGATGAGCTAAATCAGCGGAAGTGGCATAAGCCGCTCCGCTCATAAGAGCAGTTATTGCGCCAGCCCATGCGCGACCGGCATCGGAATCGTACGGGAGGCCCAGCGCCATGAGCATTGCACCCAAGTTCGTGTATCCAAGTCCTAATTGGCGGAAGTCTCGGGAAGTTTCCGCTATTGGTTGCGTTGGGTAGTCGGCATTTCCGACCAAAATGTCTTGGGCCGTAAAAACAATTTGAACGGCCTGCGCAAAGCCTTCAATGTCGAACTGGTCGCCACGTTCAGCATCGAGAAACGTGAGCAGGTTAAGACTTGCGAGGTTGCATGCCGAATTGTCTAGATGCAGGTATTCGCTGCATGGATTCGAAGCAGTAATGGGCCCGGTATTCGGCGCGGTGTGCCATCTATCAATAGTCGAAGTGAATTGAATGCCAGGGTCAGCGCACTCCCAAGCAGCTTCTGCGAGCTGCCGGAACAGAGCTTTCGCCGAATAGCGCTTCAAGACTGAACCGTCGGTGCGGGCAGTAAGGGACCATTCGCCGTCTGCTTCGACCGCCTCCATGAACTGATCAGTTAATCGCACCGAATTATTCGCATTTTGATATTGGACCGAGTGCACATCGGCACCATCAAGATCCATGTCGAATCCAGCGTCTCTCAACACCCTTGCTTTTCGCTCTTCGAGCGCTTTACACCAGATGAATTCCTCTAGGTCGGGGTGATCGGCGTCAAGAAGCACCATCTTCGCTGCACGCCGTGTCTTACCTCCGCTCTTGATCGTTCCAGCGGACGCGTCGGCACCTCTCATAAAGCTGACCGGCCCGCTGGCGTCTCCCCCACCTCTAAGCGCCTCAGTGGAACCTCGAATTTTCGACAAGTTAACTCCGGCCCCGGAGCCCCCTTTGAAAATGCGACCTTCCTCTGTGTACCAGTTAAGGATGGAGTCCATGTTGTCTTCAACGGACAGTATGAAGCAGGCTGAGGCTTGCTGGGGAACGTCCTTGACACCGATGTTGAACCAGACCGGGCTGTTGAACGCGCATCGTTGGTGTAAAAGAAGCCAAGCGAGTTCATCTTCGAATGTGTCAGCTTCTTCGACATTCGCAAAATAGCCGTCTACCTCTCCCCACTTGCGAATAGTGGAAGCGACACGTTTGATCACTTGCCGCAATGACCACTCGCGGTCGGCGGCTCCGAGGCTGCCGCGGAAGTACTTCTGGGCAACGATGTTTGAAGCTGTAGCGCTCCAGCGTTCGGGAAATTCGATATCACTTTGTTCGAAGCTCACCGAGCCGTCGAGAAAGTTCGTCAGCCGCGCGTCTCGGCGCTGCCATTCGACGGAGTCGTAAGGATCGGAACCAGACTCCGTGAAGTGGCGCTGAAGTCGGCTTGGGGAAATCGAAGACGTTGGGTCAGAAGTGACAGTCATGTTTTCCTCCGTGATGAAGTTGTTGCCGACAAGAAATTGCGGCGGGCCGGAGGTCAAACCAGTGGGTGTCGTTCCACTCCGCCCTGACCTCGAAGTTCGGAACATCATTGTGATCTGAACAAACCGAACCCCCGAAAAGGTTGCGATCAGTCGGGATCACTCCTTCCGCTGGTTGGTCACCCAACCCGCCGCGCCCAAGAATGTAGGAACTTTTGCTTGTGGATCGATAGAGGGAAAACAAAAAAGTTCTGTGGGTGAGTTGGGGATTTCTGTGGGTGGTTCTGCACACGGACGAGGATCGACACTCCTGGTGGTCAAGAAAAATCATTCTCTCCCTTTCCTGCCGGTTGTTAGAGCGACGCTTCCAATGAAGCTTTAGTGCTCTGAACTGGGGAAACACTTTCAGTTTAGTTGACCGGGATCGACTCAACTCATCGATCAGTCGGTTCGAACGTTCGCTTTGCTTCGCCGGTAGCCCGTCCAAGGTTGTGGAGAACCACTGATTGTGGTGATGGAAACTTTTATCTGTTTCCCAGGGTTAAGAGCGCTTTGTGCGCAATGTCATGTCAACATCGGGGGCGTGCAAAAGCTATTCCCACCTCCCTTCGAAGAAGCAGACCTTGATGAGATCTATCGCAGCGAGCGGCAACGATCCGGCAACCGGCCGTGGTTAATGGTGAATATGATTTCAACCATTGACGGAGTAACCGAGATTGACGGTGTGTCCGGGCCCCTCGGCAGCGCTGGAGATAAAGACGTATTCGGCGTCATCCGGACGCTACCTGACATAATTTTAGTCGGGAGCAAAACCGCGACAGCGGAGGGCTATAACCCGCCGTCAACAAGCGTGAGCACAAAGGCGAGGCGTCTTACCAGCGGCGCGTGGCCGGTCGCGCGAATCGCCGTGGTTAGCGCTCGCCTTGACTTTGATCTAACTCTCCCAATGTTTACGAGGCAAGCTCAGCGACCGCTGGTCCTAACAACAATTAACGCTGACCCAGACAAACTCGAGCGCGTTAACCAATGCGCCGACCTCGTGCAGTGCGGCGTGGACACAGTCGACCTAGGTGAAGCACTGATCCAAATGGGAGACTTAGGAGCCACAACAGTTCTCTCAGAAGGAGGCCCCACACTCAACGGTCTGCTACTAGAGGCTGAACTCGTGGATGAAGTATTTATCAGTTTGGCTCCGCTCATGGGTGGAGGCATCGCAACCGGCATCGCAAAAGCAGTTGAATCGCCCGGGGTTCAGGAGCTCAAGTTGCGTCATATCCTGACCGAGGATGAATACCTCTTTCTTAGGTACACCCGAACTTGAGTTCTTTGGGTAGTTAGACCCAAAGCCTTATGGCAACAAAAGTGCCTGCCCAGCGATCAACGAATGCCCGTTATTGATTTTCGCGATGCGGTCCACAAGGGGACGGATATCCCCGGCTGGCTGCAGTTGCCGGGCAATAGACCAGAGAGTGTCGCCAGGTTTGACGATTACTGAGCTGCCTGAGTTAAGGGACTCACTTGCGGCGCTTTCCATCACAGTCGGCAACGCAGTCGGGTTCTCAATTCCCTGACTCGCAAACAACGACCCAAAGGAAGCGGAAAGTACCCATAACCCTAATAGGAGAGCAGTGAGGCACACTATCCGACGTCGCCAGAACGTCATCCGCGTGACCTGAGACGCACCTAAAAGGCCGCTAGTGAGTGTCGCTGAACTTGAGTCGGCCACCAACCTAAGGTTCGGGCGAACCTCTGACGTCGCATAGCGAAGCTCTAACTGCTCAGGGTCTTCTCGAAGTACTGCTACCATCTTATTTCCTAGCTCTAGACCGAATTTCGTGCTCGTTAAAGGTTCTCAACGGGGTGTGACACCAAGATCTCCTCGGTTCCCGCATTACGAACACTTGTTCGACTTAACCAGAACGTTTGTTCGATGTCAAGAGAAAATCGAACACATGTTTGCCTCTAGCCGCGGGCCCTGATACCGTCAGAACGAACAAATGTTCGTCAGATCAAAGGACCCGAAGCATGGCCGACCATACGATCACTGATCGCCAGCGAGCTATCTTGGAATTCATTGAGATAACCATGCGAGAACGCGGTTACCCGCCGGCAGTGCGGGAAATAGGCGCCGCGGTGGGACTTAACTCGCCCAGCACGGTGCACTCGCATTTAGCTCAACTGGAAAGTGCCGGGTATTTGCGTCGAGATCCAACGAAGCCGCGCGCGATCGAAGTTTGCTTCGATGCGTCCTCAGGAGCGATAGCGGAGCGCCGCCCAACGCGTCATGTGCCTCTCGTCGGAGATGTTGCGGCGGGCACTGACGTGCTAGCCCAGGAAAATGTTGAAGAACTAGTGCCAGTTCCCGAGGATTTCACCGGCGATGGAGAGCTTTTCATGCTCAAGGTTCGCGGTGATTCCATGATTGAAGCGGGGATTCTCGACGGCGACTTCGTGGTCGTAACTCGCCAAAATACAGCGAAGAACGGTGACGTAGTTGTGGCTGGAATTCCAGGAGACGAGGCCACTGTTAAGACCTTTTCGAAACAGGGGGCTACCGTGACCTTGATGCCAGCAAATTCAATGCTCGAGCCAATGGTCTTCAACAGTGACGACGTGATGCTCTTCGGGCGCGTCGTAACGGTCATGCGTCGGCTCTAACAGGTCAAATATTGGAAACAAAGCAAAGCAGAGGCGATAAGCGCTGAGTTGTGATGGACTGAAGGGGTGTTTACACCTTCGCCACTGCCTCCACCCGATCTTGACGAAACAGTCAAAGTATTCATACCAGTGCGTTCTGGCACCATATTCTTGGAACCGGGCGCACAAAGTCTCTTACGGTCGGAAGTCGCGCCTATCGATGCACCAGAAAGTTTCCTGGGCGTACTCGACGGGGTCGGAGCGTACTCAATAGACCTAAATGACTCCAGCGAGGAAGCGGACTTAGAGCCCGTTCACTTAAGAAAGCTCTACGGACGGATTTCTGACGAGGAGTGGGTACTTGCGGGCCGAGCAGAACAAATAATCAACTACGAACGCACCCACCAGTACTGCGGGCGATGCGGAACCCCAACCGAAACAAACCCCCACGACAGAGGCAAGTTTTGCCCAAACTGCAAACACATAGCGTTTCCTCGCCTAAGCCCAGCGATGATAGTTCTCGTCGAGCGCGAAGACGAAGCACTGCTCGC
>DKNM01000082.1:0-4828 GCA_002470695.1 Candidatus Neomicrothrix sp. UBA7388 | reverse complement strand
GAAAGCTTGGAACAGGCGGTCGCCCGAGAGGTAATGGAAGAGGTGGCAGTAGAAGTCACCGATATCCGATATTTCGGCAGCCAGCCGTGGCCCTTCCCTCACTCGTTAATGTGTGGCTTTCACTGCAACTATGTGTCGGGCGAAATAGCTATACAGGAAGAAGAAATCGTTGAAGCGGGCTGGTTCAAAGCCTCTGACCTGCCACCGTGCCCAGTTGGGGGGATGTCAATTGCCGGTTGGCTCATCAAAGACTGGCTTGAGCGGCAAGGTATCCACTAAACATCCCCAGATCTCACACGGACGAGACCTTGTTGAGCAACGGTAGCAACCAGTTCGCCTTCGGCCGTGAAGACATCCCCGGTTGCCAAACCTCGCGTTCCTTTAATTTGGTGGGGCGCCAAATCAAACAACAGCCACTGATCCGCTCTGACTGATCGGTGGAACCAAACCGAATGATCAAGCGAAGCGGCCATAAAGGTTTCGTCCCACGCCGCTTCGTTCGGATCATCACCCAACAAAGAGTGATCCGGATGTGCCGTAACTATTGCATCCATGGGGTTGGAATCGGACAAGTACGCAAGAGCCGCGAAGTGGTCATCTTCATCCTCAGCGAGTGGTCCCGTGAACTTGATCCAAATCCGGTGCCGCGCAGGCTGCGTCGATTCGTGTTCCAAGCGCGCATCAACACCTATACCCCACTCAATACGTTTCGAATCCTCAGGGGGTCTTACATCCGAAGGAAACGTTGAAGTCGAAACATCTGGTCCCTCTTCGTCGCGCTGAAAAGAACAGGAAAGGTTCAATATCGCTCCCCCGCTTTGCCTAGCCACTACTCGTCTTGTGGAAAAGCTTCTGCCATTTCTCAGTCGATCAACTTCGTACCGCACTGGCTCATTTGGGTCGCCCCCGAGAATAAAATACGCGTGCAGTGAGTGAACTTTATGACCTTCAACGTCGACTGTCCGCATCGCAGCCCGAAGCGACTGAGCGATGACAAGGCCACCGTAGATTCGACCCCATTCATATGAGGGGCTCTCACCTACAAATGCATCCGCACCGTGAGGTTCAAGTTCGAGAATCTTGTCAATGTCGCTCATAGACGATGCCAGGTAACACCCTCGGAGGAATCCTCTAACGCTATTCCTGCTTCAGAAAGTTGATCTCGTATCTGATCCGCTTTGTCGAAATCTTTATCCTGCCGAGCGACACGGCGCTCGTCAATCAGCGCTGTGATTTCATCATCCGAGAGCCCACCGGCTTTGCGAGAACCTTTGGAATCAACTTCTATGCCAAGCACAGAGAAGATAGTCAACGCTGTTCGTGCTGCAATACCGCTCGCATCGAGGTTATTTGCGTCAAGAGCGGAGTTCGCTTGGCGGATGAGACTAAATGCGCGATCCACCGCCGCTGGCGTTCCAAAATCATCTTCCATCGTTTTACGAAATTCAAGCAATGCTGCCTCGTCGGTTGGTCCCGTCGATAGCGATACTCCGCCTGCGCTCATACGACGGTGAAAGGAATCAAGCCGATCAACAGCTGCTGAGGCTGCCATCAATGAATCTCTACCCATTTCCATGGTTTTCCGATAATGAGTTTGCAACGCCAAGAGCCTCAGAGCACGAGCTCCGGCATTGTCAATTGCCTCTTCGAGATTCGTAAAGTTGCCAAGCGATTTAGACATTTTCTCGCCCGACACGTTCACCATGGCGCTGTGAATCCAATGTCGAGCAAATTCGCGACCGGTAGCCGCAACCTGAGCCCATTCGTTTTGATGGTGCGGGAAACATAGATCGTCACCACCACCATGGATATCGAACCCTGGACCAAGAGCACTAAGAGACATCGCAACGCACTCGGTGTGCCAGCCCGGCCGTCCTAATCCCCAAGGGGTATCCCATGACGGCTCCTCAGGTTTGGCCGACTTCCACAAGGCAAAATCCAGCGGAGACTTTTTGTCTTCATCGACATCAACCCGTTGACCGGCATCTTCAAGTAATTGATCAAGGGTCCGGCCGGCCAAATGACCATATTCCGCTAGGTCAGCAACTGAAAAATAAACACCCTTCTCTGGAACCACGTACGCTGCGCCCACATCTACCAATTCTTTTATAATTTCGATCATCCCATCAATGAATTGAGTGGCGTGAGGGCGCGAGTCGGGCGGAATAACACCCAAGCGATCCATTTGCTCGTCATACGCCAACGTGAATCGCGCCGCTACATCAGGCTCGGTTGATTCTTCGCGTTGAGCCCGTGCAATGATTTTGTCATCAATATCCGTAACGTTTGAAGCCACAGTGACCCGCAGGCCGGTCCACTCTAAGTATCTGCGAATCACGTCGTAAGTCAGCGCGGTGCGACCATGGCCAAGGTGTGGCACATCGTAGACAGTCGGGCCGCACACGTACATGGATACCTCACCATCTGAACGCGGAGTGAACTGCACCTTCTGGCGCTCCATGGTGTCGTAGATGAACAGGGTCATAGTGGTCTTCGTGGCTAGTCAGTTGTTCGGTTTCGGTGGAAACAATCCGCTCTTTCGCAGAGTACCGCCAGCACCATCAACATACGAAGACAATTAAAACGAAGCGACCAATACTTCCGTGAAAATTCCGTAAATAAATGACTTCGGTCGTGTGATTTTGTGGTCTCTACTCCAGACTTGTCCGGTGTCCGTATTCTTATATCGCTTAGGTCGCGCCTGCGTTCGCCGAAGGTGGCGAACCATTGGCATCTGGTTTTTTGCATCAATGACATTGATTGGTCTCAACGGCGCTATTGGCGGTGAGATGACCAACGGTTTTGTTGTGCCAGGACTTGATAGTCAAGAAGCATACGATCTGTTGTCCGAGCGATTCCCCGCTGAAGGCGGCATAAGCGCTCAAGTCGTCGTAGAAACACAAGATGGTGCATTGCTAACTGATGCACCGCAGCGAGCGACAATTAGTGACCTAACAACCGCATTTCGCTCAATAGAAGGAGTGGAGGTCGTAGTACCTCCGCTGCAAGGTCAAACAATTAGCCAATCGGGAACTATTGGTCTGTTCCGTGTGGCATATCACCCCGATTACATTCCTTCATTGTCAATGATCGAAACTCTAGAAGAGACCGGTCGAAGAGTAATTGGCCTGAACCCCGTTCTTCGGATTGAGTTCGGTGGAGACCTCTTCAACGCGGCCGATCAACCTGAGACGGGCTTGGGAGAAGTACTGGGGCTCATTTCTGCAGTCATTGTTCTTCTTCTAGCGTTCGGCAGCGTCGTTGCCATGGGTTTACCGATTGGTTTAGCGCTCTTCGGGTTAGCGCTCGGCATAGGTGGTGTCATTGGCCTTGTAGCGATCGGTATGGATGTTCCTGAATGGACACCCAATATGGCGTCAATGATTGGTTTGGGAGTCGGAATCGATTACGCCTTATTCGTCGTTACTCGCTTCCGAGAAGGACTCGCTGACGGCTTGACGGTGGAGGATGCCGCAGGTCGCGCTAACGCAACGGCAGGCCTTTCCGTTATTTTCGCTGGCGGAACGGTAGTAATCGCGATTCTTGGGTTAGCAATGGCAGGCTTGCCGTTCATGACCGCCGCAGCGGTAGCAGTTTCGATTGTCGTTGGCCTAATGGTTGTTGCATCGATAACGATTCTTCCGGCCTTGTTGGGTTGGGCTGGCCATCGCGTGAACCCAAAGCGCCGTCGAGTGCCTTCGGAAATCCGCGCTACAGGTGAGGTGGGTCGGTGGCAAAGATGGGGTGATCATGTCGCAAAATACGCGTGGCCTTACATGCTTTCAACTCTGGCACTGCTCATCGCCCTGACCGCCCCCGTGTTGGACCTGAAACTTGGTTTCCCCGACCAAGGCAATCAACCCGAACAAAGCACTTCGCGTCAGGCGTACGACTTACTAGCGGAGGGATTCGGGCCGGGATTTAACGGCCCATTGCTGGTAGCAGTTGATACGACTGATGTCAGTCAAAGTGAACTTCTTTCGTTGGCTAACGCCCTGCAACAGGATCCGGGCGTCTCATTTGTTCAACCTCCCGAGAGAAGCCCTGTAGGAGAAGCAGCAACGATCCTCGTTTTCCCGACTAGCGCGCCGCAGGATCCTCTTACGGTAGATCTCATTGACCGAATTCGCGGACCAATTTTTTCTTCCGCACTTAACAGCGAAACGAAGGCGCACGTGGGTGGCGCCACGGCGTCTTTTGCTGATGTTTCGGAGCGAGTTCAGAATCGGTTACCGATTTTCATTGCCGCTGTTATCGCGTTGAGCTTTATTCTCCTGATGCTGGTGTTCCGGTCAATACTTGTGCCCATTAAAGCTGCGTTGCTGAATTTGCTCTCTATCGGAGCGGCTTACGGGGTCTTAGTAATGGTTTTCCAATGGGGTTGGGGAAGGGGCTTGATCGGCCTTGAAGAATCGGTGCCTATTGTTTCGTTTATTCCAATGTTTATGTTTGCCGTTTTGTTTGGCCTATCCATGGACTATGAGGTGTTCCTACTGAGTCGCGTTAAAGAGGAATACTTGGTGAGCCGTGACAATGCGCAAAGCGTTATTTTTGGCATATCTAATACCGCTCGAGTGATTACATCTGCGGCGTTGATCATGATCTCTGTTTTCTTGGGTTTTGTGGCTAATCCCGATCCCATTCTTAAGATGATGGGCCTTGGTCTTGCTACGGCAATCTTTGTTGATGCAACCATTGTTCGTGTCGTGCTGGTTCCAGCGTCGATGAAGCTACTCGGGGACGCCAATTGGTGGTTCCCTAAGCGGTTGAGTTGGCTACCAAGGCTAGACATTGACGGAGAGGAAAGTCTTCCTCCTCGCGAGTTAGC
>DKNM01000045.1 GCA_002470695.1 Candidatus Neomicrothrix sp. UBA7388 | reverse complement strand
CTACGAAACTAGGGGCGATTCACTGCACCTCCAGAAGCTTGGCATTTTCTTGGTTCAAGATGATCTATCGGGGAGCATGCCCCACTGCTTGAAGGAGACTCCCCTGCTGCGGATGCAGCTAGGGGAGCAAAAGCGATCAGATCTACAGTCCGCTACCCACGTCTCGGATCCAGCTGGGAATATGCAGATCGCCAGACGTCGCGGCACCAACCTACTATGGCCCGCGCTTAACGCTGCGGGAACTCTGCAGCAATTCCCTGAACGTAATAGTCCATCGAAGCCAGATCCGTTTTGTTGGCACTCACACCAGCCGGCACTCTGATCTCTCCTTTCTGATCCAATACTGGCCCGTCGAACGGATGGAAGGAGCCGTCTTTGATAGACGCGATGATTTCCTGCGCTTCATTTTGATAGGCCTCGGGAACAATGCTGCTCATCGGCATCTTAAGTGCGTCATCCGCAAGACCTCCCCAGTAGTCATCAGAGACCCACTCTCCATCCAATACGGCTTGAGCTGTATGAACATAGAAGGGTTCCCAGTTGTACTCAATGGAGGTGATTACCGAGTCAGGGCCGAAACGTCCCATGTCGGAAGCATATCCGACAGAGTACACTCCTCTCCGTTGAGCGGCTTGAATGGGCGCAGGGCTTGCGGTGTGCTGGAAGATAACGTCGGCACCCTGGTCAATCAGTACGTTCGCAGCGTCAGACTCTTTGCCTGGATCGAACCAAGTGCTGATCCATACGACCTTCACTACCGCACCCGGGTTATACTTATTCAAAGCAAGCTGAATTGCATTGATGTCTCGAATCACCTCAGGGATAGGAAAGGAGGCAACGTAGCCAACAATATTACTCTTTGTCATCTTCGCAGCGAGGTATCCAGCGACATAGCGCCCCTCGTACGAGCCAGAGAGGTATGTCCCGAGATTGTCACTGCGTTTATAGCCGGTGGCATGCTCAAAGGTCACGTCGGGGAACTGTCGAGAAACACTGGCCATTGAGTTCATGTATCCGAAGGAGGTACCGAAGATCAGGTCGTATCCCCCCTGCGCCATGTTTCGGACAACACGTTCAGAATCAGCCCCATCTGCAACGTTTTCGACGTACATCGTCTTAACCTTGTCACCCAGAGCCTGCTCAAGTCCCTTTCGCCCCTGATCGTGCTGATATGTCCAGCCATGGTCTCCAACGGGCCCTGTGTAGACAAAGCCAACTTTAAGTGGGTCGGCAGCGCTAACACTCATCGCTGCCGTCAGGCCTAACCCGCCGAACACACTGAAAAACACCCGCTTGAACTCGACCGCGCGCATACGTCTGCTACTCCTGATTAAATATCGGCTCTGAACACTGAAGGACTGACCGATCGCATAAACAGTCCAGCCCAAGTAGGCAATCAGGAGCGGCTCAGACCTCTCACAGCCAACAGCACCTAGCGCTCACAAACTTGTTGAATGACTGGTCGCGCTGATGTTGCAAAAAGGTGCAAGGTACTTCACACAGCACGCTGTTTGTATCGCCAGATAGGATCTGTACGAGCCAAAAGCCGGAGCGATCCGAGACCATCTCCTGATTTCCGAGCCCAGTGTTACGCACTCAATCGGCTTAGGAATAGCATCAAATATCGCCAAGCCTGATGCCTTTTTGGCAGCGCTACCCAAGAGCACCGAACTGCCTGACTTCGTCGCGTTCGCGACTCAGTATCTCGTCAGTCAAAATTCTGGCAAACGCATCAACCGCCGCCGGCAGATAGCGGCCGCTGTGCATATACAACCCCAGGTCACAGACGATGCCCCCATTATCCGAGAGCGGCAGCATCTCCAATTCACCCTTTGCTATTTGAGTCTCGATACCAAAACCCGTTTGAAACGCTATCCCCAGGCCGCGCAAGACCATTTGCTTAGCGAGTTCCAGTGAGCCAGACTCCAACCGAGCCTTCCCCGAAAAACTCCCGGCATTGAGCAGCGGCGCGAGGCGCTGCCTGGTCGAGATTTCCGGTTTACTCAGAATCAGGTCGTGTTCTGCGCACGCCCCAAAACTCACCTGAGCCCTACCCGCCAGCGGATGCTCTGGTGGCACTATCGCAGCCAAGCGAAAGTGACCGAGCGCCAACTGTCTGAGTTGTTCATGCTTTGGCAGCGCAAACGCCAACCCCAGATCGGCACGACCAGAGACGACTGCGTGCGGAATATCCTGAGATCCCGATATCGACACCCCTATTGAAACCCGAGGATATAAGTCGCGCATTTTCGCCAACACCGTGGGCAAGAAGTCCACCGCTAGAGTTTCTGCTGCGATTAACTCGACATGGCCGCTGCGCACCCCCTCCATCGCCTCAAGCTCGGAGCGCAAGCGCGTCACATCGTGAAGCACAACACCTATGTGGCGCGCAAACAACTCGCCAGCAGGGGTCAGCTTCAGCCCGGATGGCAGACGATCAAACAACGGAGCGCCAACATCCTCCTCCAGCTTTAGGATCTGGCGGTTTACCGCTGACGACGCGACACTCAAGCGCCTTGCCGCCTCTCGGATTGAGCCGCAGTTATGCACCATGTCGAAATAGGTAACTGACACTGAGTGAAACCGTAACCGCCTGACCATTCACACGTCCCTCACGCCCATCGTTTCCGGCTCACACCCTGCACCACCTCGATACAGAAACCGGCCGCACGCACCTAGATGGCGCACAAAACCAGTCCATGACAGCAATGCAATCGGCCCTAGCAAACCCGCTCCCTCTTTAAAGGGAGAGAGATGCGCAGCGGTGCCCCTACCGAGACATAAGCATTGGCACGCTTAATGCTTTTCAGACTACCAATCTGGTATACCAGATGCAATTTCTAGATAACCAATGGTAATAGCGAGGATCGAAATGTCCGCTCAATGGAAGCCCCTGATCGAGCATCAGGGCTATCTGCGCCACTTTTGGCACCCAGTGTGTACCCTCAGCGAGTTCGAACGAGCCAACGCCTCCGGTCACGGCCCGATGTCGGTAAAGTTGCTGGGAGAGCAGTTGGTATTGGCCCGCCTGGATGGACAGATGGTCGCCGCGGATGATCGCTGTGTGCATCGGTCTGCGCGCCTGTCGCTCGGCAGCGTATGCAAGCATGAGGGCAAAGACACGCTGCAATGCCCGTATCACGGCTGGCGTTATGACGAAACCGGCGAAGTAAAGCTAATTCCGGCCTGCCCCGACCGTCCGATTCCCGCCCGAGCCAAGATCTCGAAGTACGACTGTGAAGTGCGCTACGGCATTGTCTGGGTGCGCCTGGACAGTTCGTTTAACTGCACGGAAATTCCATACCTTGGGGACTGGGATACCCCAGGCATGAAGGTGATCGTCGCAGACTCTTACCTATGGGAAACGTCTGCCGAGCGGCGCTGGGAAAACTTCACCGACTTTTCCCATTTTGCCTTCGTGCACCCGGGCACCCTGTACGACCCCTTCTTTGCGACTCACCCTACTGTCAACGTTGATCGCACCAACGGCGAACTACGTTTTCAGTTGGCGCCACCGCGAGAGATGTACAAAAACTTGCCGGAAGAGGCCCCGATGGGTGACTTCACCTATCGCTGCTCGATGCCCTACACGGTGAACCTGGAAATCAAGCTGTGGAAAGACGACTCCAAGTTCATCCTCTGGACTACGGCCAGCCCGGTAGACGAAAAGACCTGTCGTAACTTCATGGTCATCGTACGCACTGAAGACAACCAGCCTGACCACGTCCATCTGGCCTTCCAGAAGCTCGTCCTTGAAGAAGACCGCCCCGTTATTCAGTCCCAGTGGCCGATCGAACTGGATAGCAGCGAACTCTCTGTCAGCACCGACAAAATTTCAATCCAGTACCGCAAGTGGCACCGGGAGCTTTCTCAAGCGGCCTTGGGCGGTTACGAAGAGTTCAAAGCATCCCTCCTCACTGAAGTAATCGAAGAGCGCTAGCAGCACATCATGGGGCTAGGGCCCTTACAGCAAAAAATTCGGAAAGGAGCAGTAGATGAAGAAGATGTTTAAACTGGGCTGTGCCGGTCTCGGCATTCAGGCGTCCTCAAAAGAGAACCCTGTATCCCTTACTGAGTTGCCGATTCTTGAGCAGTTCAAGCTGGTCAAAGAAGCAGAGGTGTTTGACTTCATTGACCGCATTCCAAATGACCATCAAGAGCTTGATGAGTACATCAAAGGCAGTCAGCTTTACAACCTGCCGGTGCTATCGGGCAGTGGCCTGTACACCCTCGGTCTAGATGATCACCTGATCAACCAGAACATCGACCTCACTGCCGAGGTAGGCGGCCGCTACCACAACTTCATGATCTGGGCGAAACACAAGGATCGCCACTACGTGACCAACGAAGAAGTTGCGGAGTGCTACCTCAAAGCCTATGAGCATGCCGAGAAAGCAGGCGTGATCATTACTTTCGAGAATCACGTTGACATGTGGTCGGAAGACTATCGCCGCGTCGCACAGGTCGCAGATCTAGTTGAATCCCGGGGCGTAAAATTCAACGTAGCAATCGATTACAGCCATTGCATTTTCAAGATCGAGAATGAGGTGGAACACGCCGTGTCGCAAATGCGCGGAGATAACGAAGCCATTGCCAAACTCGACCCATTCAATGACGACAGCTACGCGGATGACTGGCTGAACCGCAATCTAGTGCACTGGGCCCAAATGCGCCCTGCAGCCCCTAACGGCCCTCTAAATTGGTGGGGATTCGAAACTGGCCCATGGGATGCGAAAGGTATCGACCGCCCAGGCCGCTCCATTCAGTACCCATTCCGCCGCCCTGCCGAAGGCGAATGGCACACCGACATGTGGCATGCACACAAACTCGCCTGCACTAAGGAAGTGACTCGCAAAGTTATCGACGCCTACCTGCAGAACGACGACACCAACATATCGCTGATGACCGTTGACAACATCAACCTCAACGCATACGGACTGGGCTGGAAGTACAACATGTTTGCCGACAGCTGCGCATATGCCAGCTATATCCGCGAACTGTACGCAGAGCGCGCTGCAGTCCACGAGGCCCGACGCAGCATGTCGACGGCCGAATTCATAAATCAGTACCGCGGGTAATACCTTTCAGAGCCCGGCGCAACGGTCGCAGCGCCGGGCTATCAATAGGCATGAACATGCATAAAGAAAACAGCTTCCTATTAAATGACTGGCATCCCATTGCGGCAGTTGCAGAAACCGTCGTGGGCAAACAGTACAGCACCCGTGTGTTGGGCAAAGAAATCCGTTACACCCTCACGAACGATCACCTGATCGCGCGAACGGAAGATAGTGACCTGCCACTGCTATTGACCAAGATAACGTACGGCTTGCTTTGGGTATCACTATCTGAGAATCCGCGTGATGTCCCAGATATCCCTGAGTTCAAGGAACACGACCGAAGGGTGATCAGCGCAGGTGCAATTCGTATCGCGACCTCCGGACTACGGGTAGTAGAAAACTTCCTAGACATGGCGCACTTCCCCTTCGTTCATACGGACATTCTTGGCGCTGAGCCTCTGACCGAAGTTACAGCCTACGATGTCGAGATCCACGAAGAGGTAGATGAAGTACATGCAGTGAACTGTCGGTTTACCCAGCCGAAGGGATCAGCTGCTGCCAGCGAACCTGTGGACATGCAATACGTGTACAGAATCGCGCGTCCTTTCATCGCCATCCTCTACAAAACCTGTGTAGTAGACCCAAACCGGCTGGACGTCCTTGGCCTGTTCATTCAACCCGTGGATGAAGAGAGCTGCATCGCACATACGATCATGTGCTACCTGGACGACGTTAACACTGACAAGCAACTCAGAGACTTCCAGCAGCGGATATTCGGGCAGGACCTGATGATCTTGCTCAACCAGGTTCCAAAAGGCCTCCCCCTTGATCCGAAGTACGAAACACCGGTCCGTGCGGACGCTCTTTCGAGCGCCTACCGCCGCTGGATCAAGGCGCGCAACGTAACGTTTGGAACAGCCCGCTGAAGCCCCACAGGAGTCTGAATATGGATTTTTTTAACCAAGGCTGGCAGGCCGTCGCCTGTTCCGAAGACCTTCCATTGCGCCATGTTTACCAAGCGCAACTACTCGGGCAAGAACTAGCTCTTTGGCGTGACGACAGCGGAGCGGTAAATGCCTGGGAAAACCGATGCCCACACCGCGGCTTACGCTTGAGTTTGGGTGTAAATACTGGAGACCAACTCAAGTGCCAGTATCACGGCTGGAAATACGAGACGGGTTCTGGACGCTGTCTGTTTGTTCCTGCCCATCGCAACGCCACACCAAGCACAGCCTGCGTCCGCCAATATCCATGTGTGGAAATTGACGGACTGGTGTTCGTCAAGCTTGATAAGAGCGATGAGGCCCAGACCTCAAATGGCTATCAGCCACCGACGCGGCTTCCCTCGACCAATCTGCGTAGCACTCCTGCGGCAATGGCTGCGGATGTCGCCTTAAGAACGATAATGCAAGCCCGGCAGTCATTGGCTCCCGTCATCGCGGCTCAAGCAGACTCTGTTCAGATACAAACCAACGGCTTGATGCTCGATCTGGGCGGAACAGAAACGCCAGATAAACTGCGCCTTTTCGTCCAGCCTGAATCGGCAACAACCTCTGTTGTACACGCCCGACTATACACAGCAACACAAACGTCCTTCGCTCGCAAAGTCGCATTTATCCACCTGATGGAGGAGCTGCTGAGTCTGGCCGAGCAATGT
>DKNM01000137.1:2588-3569 GCA_002470695.1 Candidatus Neomicrothrix sp. UBA7388 | reverse complement strand
ACGGGGAGCAAATGGATTGCCTTACTGAGATTTGGCGGCTCCTCGGCTGAAAAGTAAGCGTGCCACTGGGATCTGAATTTGGGAGTGGCTTTGCCCAAAATCCGTGCCGCGGAAGACTCTTCAACCGCAAGGACAATTTGCCGGGCGCGAACAGCATCTCCATTATCTAGAAGAACCTCCCTGCCACGAATTTCCATTACCCCACTATTCAGTCGAATCGAATCCTGCGGAAGATGCCTAGCCATTTGATTGGGTATTGCCACCATCCCTGAAGCAGGGACAGCGGCGGCGCCGGATATAAGACACCGCAAAATTAGACGAGCAAGTCGGGCAGAGCCCTCCAGAGACTGTGTGAGTTGTATACCCGAAAAAAGGGGTTCCCATATTGCTTCAATTGATCGATCCGAAAAGCCAGACTCCACTAAAAACTCTCGAGTGGAGCGATCATCCCCGCGGCTCATGGTTCCGCTGTTCGCTCTGCGAAGTTCCAAAACCAATTTGATGAGTTTGGCCCGGTCTCTGTAGGTCAGTAACGAGGTTCGAATAGCATTTATCGCTCCGAGCACAGAGTCACGTGGGTCTGATATTTCTAGAAATGACTCCTCATTCCACACGTTAGCTCCGCGAAGAAACGGCCTTAGATCGAGTTGATCAAGCTCTAAATGACGAGGAAGTTCAGGGTATGCGGTGAGCAGCACTTGAAAGCCGCGGTCAAGAAGAAAACCTTCTTGAATGTCAGTATTGACGCGCCCACCAACCGAATCACCCTTTTCGAGAATCTGAACCTCGCGCCCTGCAGCATGAAGCGTGTTAGCCGCGGCTAAACCAGCCAGGCCAGCACCAATAACGAGGAACTCGGGGTCAGATGTTGAAGACATCAGGTCAGCTATTCGTCACTCAAATCACTCGTTGCCTCTCGCATTTAGATAGAAGCCTTTTAAAAATCAATTTGCCACGTTGAGTATGCAACTCAAATAGAGG
>DKNM01000137.1:718-2207 GCA_002470695.1 Candidatus Neomicrothrix sp. UBA7388 | reverse complement strand
GTTCCACGGCATCGCTCTATCTCCGTTCTAAGTTGTGACTATTCGGTTGGGAATGGCCCTATTTGGCTTTTCGGAAAGGAAGAACAACTCATGCAACAAGACACTTGGGTGAAGCTCATTGACAGCAGAGGTAAAGATGCTCACGCAGTTATTTTGCCCTACGTATTTTCAGTCCTAGGAGTATTCGCTTTCATCATTTGGGGTGGAGAGGCCTTAGAGACGGGGGCCGTTCAGTTAGCAGTGGCCGCCTGGGTCGTCTTGGGGTCTCTTTGGACACTTTTGTGGTTTGACGGGGTAATTGCCGATCTCTCTGCGGCAATGAAAGACATGGACCAAGAAATGGCGTCAAGCAATGTGGGACAGAATTTTGCCAAAGCTCCATTTCCTCTTTTCAGAGGATTCAATGCTTTAGTACTCGTAGTTATGGCAGTCCTTCAGATTACAGCGCTCTATTCATGAGGTTACGGTTGTCCAGTGACCGCTTCTAGCAGTCGGTCACTGGATTTCCGACGACCAAGAGTGACGCTGACAGAGAGTGATCTAACTGTGATGTTGCAAAATGTCTGAAAGAGAACAACTTCAGCTAGCAAACGAAAACTTTTATTCGTTCTTCGAAGACACGGACTTGCAAGGGATGTCCACCCTTTGGCTGAATTCTGACGAATGTTGGTGCACCCATCCAGGGTGGCCAACAATTTTCGGATGGCTTCAGATTCGAGCATCCTTCGAGCAAATTTTCTCAGGTCCCGAACCACTCCAATTTCTTACCTCGAACATTCGCTACCACGGGACATCCGATGTGGCTTGGGTGTTTCTAGAGGAAAATCTCTTGGGGTCTTCACTAGCAGCTGTTGCAGCCGTCAATGTCTTTAAGAAGGAAAGCGGAATGTGGCGAATGGTTGGCCACCAGGCGTCGCCCTTGATTCCAGACCTCAACTTAGGCGCCGATTAGTCATTCGACAGCAGCCTTAAACCTCAGATCACAATCCGCACAAACTACGTGTTGAGACTCCGCAACGAGATTGTCCGAGCCACAAAAGGGACAGAAAGAAACGGCGTGTATTGGGGCCTCCTTTTGCCGAAGGGCGCGGCGTGAACCCAAAAAATCGATAACTGCAAGCAACGTACAAGCACACTGAACAACAGCTAAAAGACCCAAAACCCGACCGGGTATCAGATCGATACTGAACCATATGAGAAACCACCCATAAAGGCCATAGATGAGCGCAGATCCCCAGCAGATCCGACGCAATATTTTCCTCTCAGCTATCAGCTGTATCAAGGCGCAATAGGTTGCTATCGCAGATGCAACTGCTATTGAGCCATATGGCCGCCCGAGAGCATCATTCGGCTCAAAACCCCAAATCAATGCCACGACAACGGCTCCAGACACAAGCGAACACACAGTCCCACAGGACCACAGATACCGAGCTCCTGTCTTAGCCCGTGCTTGCCCAATGACCACCAAGCTGGCCGTTGTTAAAATCAC
>DKNM01000137.1:0-372 GCA_002470695.1 Candidatus Neomicrothrix sp. UBA7388 | reverse complement strand
GCGAAACTAGTCCCATGAATTCGGGCAACGAGATCGTTACTGGCACCGGTCAAAATTCCAACCGCAGCGAGGAGCGCGTTGACGATAACTAACCACTTAAGGGTCGGTTTTACCAGAGCCCGGTATGCCGTCAATCTCCAACGAACTGAGTTCATTGATCTCCCCTGCGGTCTCCGCTCTCTCAACAAACCGTAACCCGTCAGAGCTATCGAACTAGGCCAGCAGGCACAATCTAGGAAAAGTGAAGAAAAACTCGATTTGATTTGCACTTCTTCTTGATTTAGTGCTAAATTGATTTGCGAGGTCCCCCAGCCTCCTTCAGCCCTCGGAAACGCCGCTTGGCATTAACAAGCGACCTTTCCGAGGGCTCCC
>DKNM01000028.1 GCA_002470695.1 Candidatus Neomicrothrix sp. UBA7388 | reverse complement strand
AGGTCTATGAGGAACTGGAAAGTCGAGCGGCCTAGGTGCGTCGAACAGCAGAGATTCAAGTACATTCCACAGGCTTTCTGTGGACAAGTCGGGGACGGGTGAACAATTCATTCACCCGAACCCATAACAACCCTCAAACCCCATAAACAAGGGAGGAAAGCTATTTCGGGTGGAGATTATTGTGGAGCTAAGGGGAATTGAACCCCTGACCCCTTCCATGCCATGGAAGTGCTCTACCAACTGAGCTATAGCCCCGAGAATGCCCCAAGCTACCAGTGACCCTCCGCGATGCAACCCGACTTTTGGGATGGATCTGCAGTCCCCTAAGATTCTCTCTATGAGCATCCCCGTTGAAATAAGTCAGCTTGAACTTGAATTACGAAAGTTCGGCTTCTCGGCCTTTCTCTTAACGGTAAGAGAGGACGCCACTTCCCATGTTGCCCACATGTCCTTCGAACTCGTTGACGACGAACTTCGCTGTGCAGTCAGCAGAACCGCTGCAAAGAACGTACAGACGCAACCTAAGGTTGTGCTTTTATGGCCGCCCTTTGAAGTAGGCGGGTACTCAATGATCCTCGACGCCACTTGCGTTGCTGAAGAAGAGATGCTTCGCATTACTCCCGTATCAGGAGTACTGCACCGCCCAGCTCCGGCGGAGGAACCGAATTCAGGCGCTTGTGAGAGTGACTGCGCGCCGCTCGGCACGTAACATGAGCGGACCTCTCGCTGGAATACGAGTTCTGGAGATCGGAAGCTTTATCGCTGGACCCTTCGCTGGCCAGCTACTTGCTGATTATGGAGCCGAGGTCATAAAGATTGAGCCCCCCGGTGCCGGCGACCCGATGCGCAAATGGGGTCACTGTGACGAGAGAGGAAACAGTTATTGGTGGCCTGCTATTGCGAGAAACAAGAAATCGGTTGCCATAGATCTTCGCTCTGAAACAGGTCGCTCCCTAACCCGCAAGCTGGCCATAGAGAGCGATGTTGTCCTTGAAAACTTCACGCCAGGACGACTTGCGGACTGGAAACTCGGCTTTAACGACCTAGTCGACGATAATCCGAAGTTAATCATGACCCATGTTTCAGGCTTCGGACAGACAGGCCCTCGAGCCGCTGACCCTGGCTTCGGGTCCGTCGGCGAGGCGATGGGTGGAATACGTCACACCACTGGATGGCCCGACAGACCATCCACTCGATCCGGCATCAGCTTAGGTGATGCAATTGCATCACTGTTTGCCGTTATTGGAACCATGGCGGCCCTGAATGAAAGAAATAGCAGCGGCAGGGGACAAGAAGTCGACGTAGCGATTTATGAAGCTGTATTTGCTCTCATGGAGTCCACCATCGCCGACTATGAACTTGGAGGGCACATTCGAGGCAGAACCGGATCAATCTTGCCTGGTGTCGCACCATCAAATATTTATGCAACCGCAGACGGAGCGGACATATTGATTGCGGGTAACGCCGACGCGATTTTTGGCCGCATCTGCGAGGCAATGAAGCAACCAGAGCTCGCCGACAACCCCCTCTATGCCACACACGAAGCCCGGGGAGCCAACCAGCAACAGCTTGATGCACTAATTGAAGACTGGACCTCGACCTTCTCCACGGAAGAGCTTGAGGCAACGCTGGATTCGTTTTCTATTCCGTACGGACGAATTTTCACAGCCCCCGACATGTTGTCAGACCCTCAGTACGCCGCCCGAAGACTTATTGAACAGTATGAAGACGATGTGTTAGGAAAAGAAGTCCCAATGGCGGCTCCGATCCCCAAATTTTCGCGGACCCAACCACAAATCAAATGGACAGGACCTTCCTTGGGGCAACACACCGATCAAGTCATTCAGGAAATCGCAGGTTGCACACCCGAAGAAATAGCAGCCTTACGTTCGCAAAACGTGATCAGCTAGACCCGATTCGGTCTCACGAGGCAACTGTTTGCGTGCGAGGCCCTGAGCGGAGCACCTGAGAAGGCAGTTGCCGGCCAACCAATTCCTCGGCTAGCTCTCCACAGCCAATTAACTTTTGTAAATTGCAGCCGGTGTCAGCGCCCAAATCCTCAACCATGTGAACAACATCTTCGGTAGAAATATTGCCCGTAGCACCTGGTGAGTACGGGCACCCGCCCAGTCCGCCTATAGAAGCATCAAATTTAGAAACCCCTCGCAAGAGCGCAACCATTACGTTTGCTAGGCCAGTATTGCGAGTGTTATGGAAATGCAAGCCAACTGTCGAAGGTTCGATTCCCACATTTTCAAGAGCATCTAAAAGTTCGTGAACCACTCTCGGCGTGGCCATTCCGCTCGTATCACCGAACGACAAGCCGTCAACGCCAGCCTCATCAACTACCCGCCGTGCATAGAGAGCCACTCTCTCAGGCGACACATTGCCCTCATAGGCGCAACCAAACGCAGTTGACAAAATAGCTTCGACAGGGGTGTCTTCCTGGTGAGCCAAGTCAGTGAGAGTGACTATCTGTTGAAGTGACTCTTCGGGAGACATGTTGATGTTCTTGCGGTTGTGCGTCTCGGAAATCGACATCACAACTTCAACCTCGTCGACAGCGCAAGCTAAGGCGTCCAAAGTCCCGCGCTCATTAGGGACCAGAGCGCGGTAACGAACGCCCGGAACCCGAGTGATTCCCTCCATTACTCTCGCAGAGTCGGCCATCGGTGGAATCGCTTTTGGGTGCACAAAAGAAGCCGCTTCGATAGCAGTTAACCCTGTGGCGGACAAGGCGTTAATTAACGCAATCCTCTGGTCGACCGCGATGGGTTCTTCGTTCTGCAGTCCATCACGAGGACCAACTTCGCGGATCTCCACTGAAGACGGAAGACCCGCAAACATCTATATCGCCTTTAGGTCCGTGAAGACCTTGCGCCAGCGCTCCGCATCAGATTTGTAAGGTGCGTAGAAGCTGAGCCTTTGCACTATGTCTCCAAACCGCGATGTCAATCCCTCAGCTATTTCTTCCGGTTCGCCAACTACCGCAAACGCGTCAAGAACTTCCCCGTCAATCAGATTCCCCATCTCAGCCCACTTGCCTTCTTTTGATAGGGCGTTGAGCTCTGTCTGCATGTCGCCCCAACCATGGCATTCCAACACTGGTCGGTACGCAGGCGTCGAACCATAGAAAGCAATCTGTTGCTTCGTAGCTTGTTTAGCTGCTTCCATTTGATCTTCGTTATTTCCCGTTACCACGAAGAGCGGCCCTGAGATTTCGACATCGGAAAGGCTCCGCCCCGCTTTCTCGGCGCCTCTCTCTAAGGCAGGAATAGTTTCCTCTCTTAAGTATTTCTCCGTCGTGAAGCCGTGTGCCAAGAAAACGTCGCACGTCTCGCCGGCGACCTCGGTCATAAGAGGCCCAACCCCCGCAAGCGCCATCCGAGGAGCCCCGTAAGGATTCTCGCCCGGGTGAAAGAACGGCGTCATCAAGGTGTGTTGGTAGAAGTCGCCTCTGAAGTCCAGTTTCTCGCCGGTATTCCAACTATTCCAAATGGCTTTAGTTGCGAGAATCATTTCGCGCATCCGTGCAGCTGGTTTCGACCACTCCATTGAGAAGCGCTTCGTAATGTGGGGCTTAATCTGACTTCCGAGGCCGAGCGTAAACCGCCCTTTAGACAGCAATTGAATGTCGTTGGCACTGTACGCAAGATCCATTGGATTTCTGGCAAAGCCGACCACAATACCGGTACCCAACTCGACATTCTCGGTAGCTTCCGCCATTAATGGAAGCATTGTGAACGGGTCATGGGCAGTCTCAGGCACCCACAAACCGTCATACCCAAGTTCCTCTTGCTGTTGACAGCTTTCCTTTATGCCGTCAAAGCCACTCTCTACACCTAAACCGCCATCAATCTTCATAGCATTGAACCTAGTGCAGTCGAAAAGTGAATGCCTCAACCACAGTCGCTAGGCACCAATTATTTCTGCTGCTCGCTCAACTAAGTGCACGACACTGTGGGGAAAAATTTCAACTTCGTCAGGTATTTCAACGTTTGCGCCTCCAACGTACCGAGCGTGAACTCCCTCGAGAATGCACGCCAAACGCCAATTCGCAAACGCGTAGAAAAAGTCGATCTCGTTTGTGTCTCGCCCGGTAACAACCGAATATTTTTCGATTAAATCCGACCGCTTAGAAAACCCGTTTTCGATGGTCGCGGCTTCGCCTAAAGGCAGGAAAATATCGTCGGGCTCACTCCAATAAGCCAGCAGAATACCGAGGTCGGCGAGTGGATCGCCGAGGGTTGAAATTTCCCAGTCAAGCACCGCTGCCACTTCGCCCTCGCCCGTCACTAGGCAATTATCTAACCGAAAATCGCCATGAATAAGTGTCGACTCGCTTTGGGTCGGAATTTTTTTAGCCAGAGCATCATGAACGCGT
>DKNM01000088.1 GCA_002470695.1 Candidatus Neomicrothrix sp. UBA7388 | reverse complement strand
GGCCCGTCACTTTCACGCATTACTGCGAATTTGACTTCCCGTCAGCTAGTTAGCAGAACTGCGAACCTTTGCGACCGGAGAAGCAACCTCCTCGACTTAACACCCTCTGGGGAAGACCTAGTTACCAGAGTGGCTGTTGATAGCGAGAAAGGCTACCGAGCTATCGAAAGGCGCTGCGGGGCAGATCGTTTAGAGCAACTCCACGCCCTACTCAACCACGTAGCGGCGGCAAGAGTTCTCAAAGAGACCTAAAGTTTCTAGAGATCGCACAGAACTGGGGAGACTAGCTGTGACTTCACCTTTAGAGGGTATACGCGTGATTGAGTTCGCAAACTTCGCGGCTGCGCCATCGGCAACGGCAATCATGGCCGATCTAGGAGCAGAAGTAATCAAGGTAGAGGCTATTGGAGGAGATCCAATCAGAGGTCTGATGAAACAGGCCCAAGTTGGCGATGGGGAGCACAATCCTGATCACCCATTTCAGTTCATCAACCGTGGCAAAAAGGGCATTGAACTGAATTTAGACAGCGAGGTTGGCGCCGACTTAGCTAGGAAACTGATAGCCAAATCAGATGTCGTCGTAATGAATCTGCTCAAAGAAAGGCGACAACGTTTTGGTCTCGATACGGATGACCTTCTCCAAATTAAGCCCGATCTGGTAATCGGCCTGCTGTCTGGTTACGGGGAGGTCGGAGAGGAAATCAATCGACCCGGGTACGACGTGACTGCCTTTTTCTCCCGATCCGGAGTCTTTGGAGGTGGCACAGCGCCCGGCGGCAACCCGCCCCACGCAAGGCCCGGCTCAGGTGATCACACCACTTCAATAGCATTGTTTGGCGCGCTCATGACAGGCCTTAGGTCTCGCGACGTAACCGGCGAGGGCCAAGTCGTCGAAGCGTCGCTTCTTAGGACAGCAACTTGGACAATCAGTCTCGATCTGGTGACCTCCCTAGTCGATGGCAAACCCGCTTATGACCGCCCACGCGAAAAAGGTCTTTCGGCAATGTTGGAAGCATTTCAAGCATCCGACGGCAGATGGTTGCAGTTTGCAATGCCCGATACAGGAGATGCATGGCAAAGATTCTGTTCTGCGCTCGATCGGTCTGACCTTCTTGAGCGGGAGGAATTCGCCAGCGGCCGCCTCCGCTACCAGAACATGCCTGAGCTCTTAGCGACCTTGGATGAAACTATCGGCTCCAAACCCGCCGATTATTGGATGCCTCGACTTGATCAAAACAAATGCATTTGGGCACCTATTAACGACTCCGCATCTGCAGTGCAGGACCCACAAGTTCGAGCTACTGGTGCATTTGAAACAATCAACCACCCGATAGCAGGAGATTTTGAGACAGTTGCCGCTCCATTTCGCATGCACGATTCGCCGGAAATAGGTGTCAGAGGCCCCGCTCCTGAGAAAGGTGAGCACACTGTCGAAGTGCTATCCGATTTACTTGATCTCGACGAAACGGAGATAGCTAAGCTCGAAAGTGATGGGATTGTGCGCCGGGCGTAGATCGTCGCCTACCGTTAACGCAATGGCCGACCTTAGCTACCAAACCGGATTTGGCAACCAATTCGAAACCGAAGCTGAATTGGGAACTCTCCCTCGCGGTCAAAACTCACCGCAAAGAGTCCAAGGAGGCCTCTACACCGAGCAAGTGACGGGAACAGCATTTACGGCCCCCCGAAACTCCATGCAACGAACCTGGATGTATAGAGTTCGGCCTTCAGTCCGACATTTGGCTGCACTCAATTCGATAGATCGGGGCCTAATTCGCTCTGCGCCGGACATTGAGGCTGCGCCAGTCAATACGCAACTGCGGTGGGACCCCTTCCCAACAACTTCGTCAAAAACTAATTGGGTAACAGGCTTAGCCACCGTGGCAACCAATGGCGACGTCGCCCTGCAGGCGGGCGGAGCTATCCATCACTTTTCCGCCACTGAATCCATGGGGAACATTGCCTTCGTGAATACAGACGGTGAGATGATGCTGGTTCCCTACGCAGGTCACCTACTAATCAGAACCGAATTGGGGCACTTAGAGGTAGGCGTTGGACAGATGGCGGTAATCCCTCGCGGTATCAAGTTCGCAATCGACTTAACCTCCGGCCCAGCACGCGGCTATGTCTGCGAAAACTACGGCTCTATTTTTGCCCTTCCCGAGCACGGATTAATGGGCATGGACGCGAATGCCTTACCTCGTGACTTCGAATACCCGGTGGCCAGCTTTGACCGACAAGACCAAGCGACCCAGCTCATAGCAAAAGTCAGCGGTCAGTTGTTTGCAAATAAGTTAGATCACTCCCCCTTCGACGTCGTCGCTTGGCATGGCAACTTGGCTCCCTACCGTTACGAACTGCGCCGATTCTGCGCTCTTGGCCCGGTTGTATTCGACCATCCGGATCCATCAATCTGGACCCTTCTTTCATCGTCTTCGGATACGCCCGGCACCGCCAATATCGACTTTATTTTGTTCAGGGAACATTGGAAAGTAGCCGAAAATACCTTCCGCCCGCCTTGGTTTCATTCAAACGTGATGAGCGAGTTGATGGGCCTAATCGAGGGTGTCTACGACGCCAAAGCCCAAGGTTTTGAACCAGGGGGCGCATCAATTCATAACTCCTTTATTCCACATGGCCCAGATAGCGACGCATTCTCATCAGCAACCGAAGCCGAATTGGCCCCCGTTAAAGGACCAGATTCTCTTGCTGTTATGTGGGAGTCTCGCTACCGCTGGGCTCCCACAAAGTGGGCTATTTCGCTAACGGAATTGCAAACCGACTATGCAGAGCGGTGGGCTCAGCTAGACAAACGCAGACCCTAAGCAAGAACACCGCCGGTGGTAGCAAGAGGTGCCCTGTCGATTGCAAACAGGTTCTCATCCACATCTGGGTCAAAAGAAGCCGACTCGCCAGTCAACAGCCGAGCAATAATCGCTCCAATTCCGGGTGCCAATTTAAATCCGTGTCCGCTAAATCCATTGGCAAGCCAGAGCCCCTCAACTTCGCTCGGCCCAACAACAGGGTGGTTGTCTTCTTCATTAATTGTGTACAGCCCGCATAGCCCCGTAGTTCGACCTGAATGCTTGACCCCAGGCACCCGATGCATAAATGCAGCAAGGGTTGTTTCGACACATTGCTGATCCGGTGTTCCTCGAAAATCATCTGGGTTGTCAATGGTTTCCATGAATTGAGAAATCTCAGGCGACACCAGAAGAATCTGCTGTCCACTCCGCTCTAAGCGATAACAACTATCTGTACTGCCATCAAAAGTGATGGGCAGCCGTGGATCGGATTCAGACCATTCTCGCAAAATCAATTGAATCCGGGTTGGCGTAAGGGTCCATTTTTGCTGCGCTCCCGCAAAGTCGTTAATCCAATTACACCAAGGCCCCGCTGCGTTAATCACGATGCCCGAGTGAATTCGATCGCCTCCTTCCAAGAGCACTCCCGAGACACGCTCTCCATCCATAACTAGTTCGCTAACTCCTTGACCGAAAGTCACTTGCACTCCATGACGTCGGCAACTGTCAATTAAGTCTGAATTCGCGCCGGCTGGATCAGCTATTCCCGCCGTATTTTCATACAGAAAGGATTCTCCGGAACGGCACTCATGATCGTGGGGTCTTAGAAAATCGATCGGTTGGACACACTTGTTCAACTCTGGCCAGTGTTCCGCCACATCGGCCGCATAGAGGATTTCGGCAGCCACACCATTTTCGGTAAGACGGTCTAGATCGTCCGCTAATTCTTTCGATGTTTTATCAAATACCCAAAGAGCTCCTAGCTCAAGGTAATCGCTATTGGTGGCACCAAGTTGAGTGAAATCTTGCCATGAGCGGTATGCGAGTTGGCTACTTTGGGCGAGCCTCACAACTTCCGGGACTGTGTATCTACATCGGGAGATAGCGACCGAGGCGCCTGTAGAGCCCATGGCAGGTCCATCAGCTTTGTCGACCAGAATTACCTTTAAACTACTTCGGCGGGCAATTTGATAAGCAACAGAAGCTCCAATAATGCCTGCACCTATAACCACCACATCGGCAGTGCTTTTAAAACCTCTGCTATGAACTGAGGTACCTCTAGCCATCGCTGAGCAGACTTCCAATTTGCTCAACGACTTCGTCTACTGACTTACCATCAGTGAGGATT
>DKNM01000109.1:13047-15127 GCA_002470695.1 Candidatus Neomicrothrix sp. UBA7388 | reverse complement strand
TTTCTAGCGTCTGTCGGTGAACTTGTAGATCGGAATCAAACGTATGCTGAGTCATTCAGTGACGGAGATTTAGCTTCTGCCCCGCAAATGCGATTATTGGTTGTCGCATGTATGGACGCTCGCATGAATATTCCCGAAATCCTTGGTTTGAAAACAGGTGACGCTCACATACTCCGAAATGCTGGAGGCCTCGTCACCGATGATGTCATCCGTTCCATCTGTTTATCGCAACGGCTTTTAGGTACTCGAGAGATTGTGCTGCTGCATCACACTGAGTGCGGGATGCAGAAAGTTAACGAGGTTGAGTTTGTTAATGAGCTTGAAGCTGAATTTGGCGTGAAGCCGGATTGGCGCGTTGGTGGGTTTTCTGATCCCTTTTTGGATACACGAGCCTCAATGGACATGCTGATTCAAAGTCCCTTTGTTGATTCAAGCTACTTGAGTGGTTTCGTGTACGACGTCGGCAACGGGCTTCTTTGTAACGTTGACTAAGTCATTAGAGTCAAAGGAAAGTACCGTTCTCATTCGATGAAGTTTCGGCGTTTTAACGCGAGCGCGTTAGCTACCCATCGAACTTTGGCACCTATCTACATGTGCGGAATTTTGGGACCGTTTGGGGGAACTGTGATGTCCCCGATGATTCCGGAGCTCCGCGCATCATTTGACACCACCACGGCGACTATTGCTTGGGGAATCGGTGCGTTCTTCTTTCCTTTTGCGGGCCTTCTTTTAGTGTCGGGAACTCTGGGTGAAAAATGGGGCCGAGAGCGCACGATTAGGGTCGCAGTCGCCTTATACGCGATGGCGTCGGTAACTTGCGCAGTGAGTTCGTCCCTGTGGGTATTTTTCTTAGGCCGAGCTGCACAAGGCTCATTTAATGCTTTTATGACGCCGCTTCTTATCGCAACGCTCACGGATTTTGCTCCTAGAGATCGTGTCGGTCGCGCGGTTGGCACTTACGCATCTTTCCAGGCACTTGGTGGGGTTCTTGGAATGTTGGTAGGCGGTATTGCAGCAGACATCGGCTGGCGATGGGCCTTTTCGGCTGTTGCCTTGGTGGCATTGGGATTGGCAACCAAGCTTCCTAAAGTTCCGGTAGCGGTGGGTTCAACAGCTCCAGGTATCCGTTCGGTTCTCAACAAACGCATGTTGATTATTGGCCTGGTTGCCCTGACGCAGGCCATTGGCCCCGGAGGGCTCCAGCTTCTTGTTGCGCTTGTTGGCCGCGACATTATTGGCCTTTCTGGTTCCGCCACGGGAGCACTGCTTATAACTGGATCCCTCACAGCGGCAATAGCCACCCCAAGGTGGGGTGCGGTCATCGATCGAATAGGCGCGAGGAAGGGCACCGCGATTGCGTTGCTCAGCGCTATGGGGGCCTCAATAATCCTTTCGCAAATCGATACCACAGTCCCTTTAATTGTTGTTTGGGCCTTTGCAGGTGCCGCTATCCAGTGCATATCAACTGGATTCCAGTTTTTGGCAGCTACTGGATCCCCGAGCAACAGGGGTGGCGGTATTTCATTGGTGCTATCCCACAGATTCTTGGGACACGCAATTGGTCCTTTGCTTTGGGTGCCTGTCTTTGAGCGTAATATTTCTATGGCTTATCTTGGCGCCGCAGCTGTTGGGGCGCTGTCAATAGCGTTCGTTTATGCATCTCAACATGACACCCTGGCCTCTTTGTCTGAATCGTGAGCTAACGAGTCGGTAGCCAATCGGCTATAGCCTGTCCTATTTCGTTCGGACTATCTTCTTGAACGAAATGAGATCCGCTCACCGTAACTTCTGTCTGATTGGGCCAGGTGCGGCAAAAGTCCCGCTGCGGACCTGTCAAAATAGAACCTGGGTCGGCGTTCACGAAAAGCTTTGGTAGATCTGAACTCTTAAGCCACTCTGCATAGTCGTTGACGATTGCTACCACGTCCTCGGGTTCTCCCTCGATAGGGATTTGACGCGGCCACGTCAAGGTTGGTCTGCGATGCTGAGGGTCAAGAAATGGTTCCCTATAAACAACCATTTCTTCTTCTGACAATCCCCTCAATACGGCGCTCGGCAACACTCGCTCAACAAATATGTT
>DKNM01000109.1:0-12662 GCA_002470695.1 Candidatus Neomicrothrix sp. UBA7388 | reverse complement strand
CCTTCATCAAAGTTCGCCCATTCAATTGGCGTGACGATGCCTTCCATATATGCGATTCCAGCTACGCGATCACGGTGACGGTTTGCCCAGTCAAATCCCAGTGCTGATCCCCAGTCGTGGATGACGAATGTAATGTGATCGCCTAAATCAAGCTGATCCAATAGGCCATCGAGGTATTCACGATGGTCAACAAATCGATAGGTCCCTTCGCTGACATCATCCAGTTTGTCCGAATCGCCTTGCCCGATTAAGTCTGGCGCTATGCACCGCGCCCGATCAGCGACGTGAGGGATGATGTTTCGCCATAAGTATGAAGAAGTGGGATTGCCGTGCAAGAAGACGACGGGATCTCCTTCACCGACTTCGTGGTAGGCCATCTGTTTGCCTTGCACAGTTTTATATTGCTTCGAAAGTCGCTCAGTTGAGAAGGGCGCGTCAGACATATTTGCTCACATTTGGATAGGGGATACCCCTTTTCCTACACCAGTTACGGGGCGGTTGTCTTATCTAAATTCCTGAACTTTTGTTTTTGGGGTTCTAACTGGCTGGCTGTTAGATCGCACTGAAGATCTCGAGTGCTTGTTCCGCTGGGGTTTCGAAGACAATCGGCGAATTGGAAATTGCTCTAAGCCATTCCGGGCGACCTAGGGAACAAACTGCGACAGCCTTATCTTGGCTACCAAGCGCTTGAATTTGCCCGACATGCTCCTCGGCGTAGTCGGGCGGCCTGATATCAGAAGATAATTCCGCTAAAGCCCACGGGTCGGGAGCTGTGCCATTCAACTCATCGTCGGGAACGTGCAGAAGTTTTGGTGATGTCGGTTGACCGCCACCGCCATCTAAACCAGGGCCGTCCATGATCGCTAAACCATTCACTTCAGAAGGCCTCGACCCAAACAGCAGGAGACCGACATAGCCTCCGAGTCCGTAGCCCAAAATAGTTATTGAACCGATCTTGGCGAGAGCTGCATCAGCGTCAGACATTAAGGCTTCACAGGTGTACCCTCCTCCTGCGGGCACGCTGGATTGCCCGTGTCCCGTAAAGTCAAGAGCGAAAATAGGACCCTGCCAGACTTGGGCTATCGATGGAACCGAAGTAGGCGAACTTTGGCCAAGACCATGAAGTATGAGGAGGGATTGTCCGTCACCGTCTTGTAACTCATGCAGAGCGAGACGGCTGCGAACATGCTCGAGAAGGATGGTTTTCATAGCGCCCTCTGCAAAAAGTCGCCAACGATGTCCGCCACGTCGTCGGGCCGTTCAATGTGCACAAAATGACCCGTCTCGGCCAGAGCGTGAAACTCGGCGCCAGTGGGCAGGATTGGCAATGCCTCTTCGGGTGTGGTTCCCCACCCCATTTCTTCCTTCACCGTGCCGATAATCCCTAAGTAAGGCAGCCGTAAGCCCTTGAGACGCGGAATCGCCCACTGAGGACGCCACGCCCCTGAGGGTCCGAAACGGAGCGTCGGATCTATTTTCCAACGCCAACCGTCTTTATCGTGGCGGGCACCGACCGTTACTAGATACTTGAGCCAATCGACTGATAGCCGAGGGTTCATTGTCCGACGTCGCTCCGCCAGACCTTCGATACTGTCAGCTCGACGAGCTACTTGAGCGGAACGACGCCTGTGATCAAGCCAACCTTTTAGCTCGCCATCCAATGCATGGATATCCGACCTGTCTACTTGATTGCTGAATCCTCTCTCATTAGGAATCCCATCAAGGTTAATTACGGCTTTTATATGGCTAGGCAAAACCTCGGCGAGCTGGTTGAGCATGCCCCCGCCCTTGCTATGACCTAAAACAGGAATTGGCTCCGTGAGTCTGAGAGATTTGATTACCTGCGCCGCATCGCGAATATCTGCTTCCCAGGTATAGAGCGCAGACACATCGCTATCACCGTGGCCTCGCTGGTCCCAAGCGATTACGCGCAACCCTCGAGAGGCTAGGAGAGGAGCGAAAACGTCCCATGTGCCCGCAAAGTCAAAACCACCGTGGGCCAACAGGATTGGTTGACTTGCTTCGGAGCCCCACTCGAGAACGGAAAGTTCTAAGCCACCGACATCGACACGTCGCATTCTGTCGGGTCGTTGAGCTCGGGGCTGAGCAGCACGGATGGTTCTAACTTCGTCGCTCATTCTCTAGTCAGTCCTCGGGGGTGGGAACCTAAATGTGTTTATATCTCCGCGCGATAGGGGCGCATCAGGTTCATTTTCATACGCAGAGACCCAGTTAGATTGTCACACCAGCGTGTGAGGCGCGTAATCGAATAACTTTTGGGAATGACAAACGATATAGACATTGGATTGTTCTCGATAAACACAGATCATCTTGCAGACCCCGTTGCGCTGGCTACCGTTGCTAAGGCCGCAGAGGAAGCAGGTTTTGAATCGCTTTGGACTGCAGAACATGTCGTTTTACCGAACCCTCAAGTTCCTCCTTCACCTCTACCTCCAGAGGCCAGCTTGCTGGATCCAACTGTTGCCCTTAGCTACATAGCGGCAGTCACCAAGGAAATAAAGTTGGGTACCGGCATTATCATTCTCCCGCAGCGAAACCCTCTTGTGTTAGCGAAAGAGCTTGCCAGCGTGGACGTCTTGTCTAATGGGAGAGTCATATTTGGCGTGGGCGTCGGTTACCTGGGACCGGAATTCGAAGCTCTTGGCGTGCCAATGGCAGACCGTGGGCAGCGAACGACGGAATACATCGAAGCTATGAGATCGATCTGGAATGATGAAAGACCGGCCTACGAAGGGTCGTACGTGTCTTTTGCGGGAGTAAACGCGTTCCCTCGCCCCGTGCAACGCCCAGGACCCCCAGTAGTTATGGGTGGGCATTCGAAACCTGCTTGGCGGCGAGCAGTTACACATAGTGAGGGCTGGTACGGCTTCATGCTTAACCCTGAAGCGACAGCAACCAACTTGGCCGGCCTTGCAATAGCGGCTGAGCAATACCGGCGACCCAACGAACTTGCTGATTTGGAAATAACCGTGACCCCGCGGATGCGTCCAGGGCAGGAAATGATCGACTCATATGGGGAGCTTGGAGTTGACCGTTTGGTACTAGTTTCGGGAGCACAAACTGTCGACGAAACTCTCGGGTTTATCGAACATATTCATGACACACTTTTGAGCTAAGGGCACGAACTGCTTATGCAACCTTTGGAAGGAATACGCGTAGTTGAACTAGCCAATAATTTAGCTGGCGCTTATGCGGGCCGATTGTTAGCGGGATACGGCGCTGATGTCATAAAAATTGAATCTGCGAGCAACAATGCTGTTCGGGAGGCGGGTCCTTTTATAGGAGACGATGTCGATCTCGAAAAAGGTGCGTTTCATTTGCATCTGAATGCAAATAAACGTTCGGTTCTAGGTGATATTGACGATTCGAATGGCAAACAACTTCTTGCAGGCGCAGATATTCTGCTGCATTCAGAATCCCAAGTGGACGTCGAGCGGTTGCGAGAAGAATTTCCTCAGCTAGTCATCTTGAGCGTCACGTCTTGGGGGATGACCGGGCCTTGCGCCGGATTCAAGGGCGAAGAAATTATTCACTACGCATACGGTGGACCAATGTCAGCTACGGGCAACCCTGAAAAGAGTCCGTTGAAAATGGGAGGCGACGTTGGTCAATATCAGTGCGGAAATATGGCTGCGGTAGCTGCTCTTGCGGCGTTGAGCGTTGTAGAACGTTCGGGTCGAGGAGTACACGTCGACTTGAGCAACATCGAAACTCAAGTGGCTTCGATTGACCGAAGAATGACTTATCTACTTTATGGTTCATACCGCGGCGAAAACGTTGAACGAACCGGTGGCTATACGGTTTCCCCATTTCCCATGGGCTGTCGTCCGGCAAGTGATGGTCATGTTCAGGTGAGTACTCTGGTTCCTTGGATAGGACGAATGCTCGCTACTCTTGATGACCCTGAGATGGAGGCGCTGTATTCCGACCCCGATTGGATTACGAACGAGGACGTTCCCGTCTTGGCCGATGCGCAGCTTTTAGGTTGGACTGTTTCTAACACCCGTCAAGAAGCAATGGAAAAAGCTCAAGGTAATGGCTGGCCGGTAACTGCGGTGAATGCCCCGCTCGACGTTCTAAACGACAAACACTTTGCCGAGCGAGAATTCTTTACTGAAGCTGAGCACCCCGAAGCGGGGACATTTCGCCAAGTGGGAGCTCCGGTACGTATGACCGATGGTTGGAGCGACCGGTGTATGGCGCCTACCCTCGGCGCCGACACCGATAATGTGTCGTGGAATTCAGATAGGCCATCAGTTGCGTCTAATGAGCCCCCTACGCTGCCGCTTGAAGGCGTGCGTGTTCTGGATATGACAGTTGTGTGGGCTGGACCGTACGCCACTCAATTACTTGGCGATCTGGGTGCGGACATAGTGCGAATCGATAACCCTTGGATTTTCCCGACCGTTACGAGGGGGCTTCTGCCGCGCCCGCCACAAGAAATGGTTCAGGATTTGGGAGGTATTTTCGGAGGATATCCGGACACGGAGCCGGGCTCCCGACCTTGGAACCGCGTAGCTCTTTTCAACGCACACGCGCGGAATAAGCGAAGTATTACTCTTGACTTGAGGAAAGATCTTGGTCGCGAAACGTTCCTTGATTTGATCGAAACCTGCGATGTGATGATCGAAAATAACTCTGTCGATCTCATCGACAAGCTCGGCATTGGTTGGGACGAGTTAAATGAACGCAACCCAAATCTGATTTTGATTCGCATGCCATCAGTTGGGCTTTCCGGGCCTTACAGGTCTTATTTGGGTTTTGGAGTGAACTTTGAAGCTCTCTGTGGCCTTGGAGCAATTCGTGGGTACCCCGATGCAGACCTCTCTGAAAACGATGGGGTGTACCACATGGATGCAGCATCTGGGTCGGCAGGAGCACTTGCGGCCCTTATGGCTCTGCGAAGGAGGGAGAAGACTGGTGTTGGAGAGCTAGTCGAACTGTCCCAATGTGAAAACATGTTGAATCACATAGGTGAACTATTAGTGCACGCAAGTCAAACAAATACGGTTCACGGCCCTCTGGGTAATCGACACCGAAAATATGCTCCTCAGGGCTGTTATGAAACTCAAGGTGATGATCAGTGGGTGGTGATTTCTGTCACTAACGATGATCAGTGGGGACAGCTCTGCGCCCTAATGGACGCTGACGACATGGCGAACGATGTTTCAATGAAAGACGCCATCGGTCGTCAAGCGAAGCATGAAGTGATTGACGAGCGGATAAGAGAATGGACAGAAAGCAAAGACGCCCGCGTGATCTTTGATCTCTGTCAATCGCACGGGATTCCGGCGGCGCCAGTGCTAAAAGAACTTGACCTCCTGTCTGAGGAACATCTCCTCCAGCGGGGACTTTTTGCCCAAAACGGCAATGCAGAAATAGGTTTTCATATGTATCCAACACACCCCTGGCGTTGGACAGGCCCCGAATTGAACTTTGGTGAAATCCCGACTCTCGGTCAACATAACAAAGCAGTCCTGCAAGGTCTTCTAAATAAATCAGATGACGAGTATCGAGAACTCGAAGTTGACGGTCACTTGCAGGTTGATTATCTGCTTCCTGATGGAACTTCCCAGTAGGCGTTCCTTTTAGTCAGGCCGATCCAAGCGAAATTGGTCACGGGTAGTGGCGTAGTCCGTGCCGGCAAGGCGTCCAAGTGCATCGAGCCGGGTTGGATCAACTCTGGTTCCGTCAAGCACGTCGTCGTCTATGTGAAACGCAATTACTTCTCCGAACGCCACTACATGATGTAATCCCTCGGGGTCACCGAACTCCACTTCTTGGATCGCTCGACACTCGACGACTGCTTTAGCTTCTGCGACGCCGGGCGCACCTACGTTGCCAAAATTTGCGGCGGTGAGGCCGGTTTTCTGAAACTCATCGACTTCTGAAGGGAGAGTCGCTGATGAATCGTTCATAGCTACGGCAAGATCGTGGTCAACGAGACTTGCTGTGAACTCTCCAGTTTCGCGAATGTTCTTTAGTGAATCTTTTATTACGCCGTCAAAAACGCCAGTTGAAAACATCAGTACGGGTGGGTTTGTGGCCACCGCGTTAAAAAACGAATACGGGGCTAAATTGGCAACTCCATCGGCGCTCTGGGTACCAATCCAGCCGATAGGCCGCGGAATAATTAGGCCTGTTGTGAGCTTGTAGCGTTCGGCGGTGTCTAGCTGATCAACGACAAAGGAAGTTCGGGGCATAATTCAACTTTTTGTAGGGCGGAAACGAAGGAGCGGAGGACCATTCTCGCCGTCTCGATCGACTGCCTCCTCGAAAACCTTTTCGACTCGATCGCCTATTCGAATTTGGGTGAGGTCACAGTCCACGATATTGGTCATTACCCTCGGGCCTTCATCGAGTTCCACGTAAGCCAACACAAAGGGTGTCGCTTTACTCCAACTCCCGGGGATTCGGCGAGTAATTGTGAAACTGTAGATTGACCCTGTTCCTGAAGCTTCAAACCAGTCAACGTTTTGTGATCCGCATTCAGGGCAGATTTCCCTGGGAAACCAAATAACGAACTCACACTTCTTGCATTTCGGGAGAACTAATTTTTCCTGTAAGGCCCCCTCAAAAAAGGGCGAATTTTCCAGGTTCGGCTGAGCTGCGTTAGATGGGAGGTTCATAACGATCGTCCCAGAATCATCGTCGAGCTTGCAGATCGAGTTGCGAGACTTCCGCCGGTTCCGTGCGCGAGAGCTATCTCGCAGTCTGGCACTTGAACTTCCGGATTAGCTTCAAAGCGAAGTTGCCGCACGGCCTCAATCACTTTTGTCATCCCTCCCCGGTTTGCTGGATGGTTGTTACAAAGTCCACCCCCATCAGTGTTGAACGGAAGCTGGCCGTGGGGTGCGAGCAAAGCGCCATCAGCGACGAACCTGCCGGCCTGGCCCCTTTCGCAAAACCCCAAGTCTTCTAAAGTGATAAGAACCGTAATGGTGAAGCTGTCGTAGATAGAGACGTAATCGATTTCGGCAGGTGAGACTTCTGCCTCAGCGAAGGCTATAGGTCCGGATCTAAGAGCCCCTGTGTGAGTGAGGTCTATCCGTCCTGACTGCGTCGATTTAACGTAAGAACCAGTGCCCAAAACCGGAATGCAGTGTCTTGAAAGATTGCTTGCTACGGCCTCACTCACGATTACCATTGCTCCACCGCCGTCGGTAATTACGCAACAATCCAGCCTGTGAAGGGGGTCAGAAATCATCGGTGATTCCAATACTTCCTCGACAGTAACTAAGTCTTGGAGGAAGGCATGGGGGTTATGCTGGGCGTGTGATGAAGCTGCTACTTTGATCGCGGCTAGTTGTTCCGAGGTGGTGCCGAACTCGTGCATGTGTCGTTGAGCGGCCAAGGCGTAACCGCCTGGCACTGACATACCCCACTGACTTTCAAAAGGGGCCTCAGGGGCGTCGCCGACCCGACCGCTGCCCCCCGGACTTGCGCCTCCTGTGCGGGGCTTGCCCGCCAAAGTGATGAGCGCAACATCAATGTGACCTGCGGCGATGGCAGTAGCGGCATGTTGGGCGTGAACGAGATATGAGGATCCGCCCGTTTCAGTATCGTTTACGTAGTGGCAATCAAGTCCCAAGTAATCAACCATGGATAGCGCACCGAAGCCGGGAGCGTCCCCAGCAGAATAATAAGCATCAACGTCTGAGGTTGTTAGGCCTGCGTCTTCGAGGGCCCCGATAGCGACATCCGCATGAATTTGGGGGAGGGTTCTGTTAGGTAAATGTCGTTCAGGATGTTCGTACGCACCGGCTATAAATGCTTTGCCTCGTATGCTCACCTACTGGAAGTTAGCGGGGTTGGGACTCGAATGCCGGATTGCAGCCGTGTGAAGCTAAGGGATGGCGACGAGCGGTGATAGAGCAACTCCCAGAATCGAACGATTTGAACCGTAAATGGTGGGTTCTCGCATCGCTGTGGCTGCTGTATGCCTCGTTCGGCCTAGTAGCTGGCTCGTTAGCTCCGCTATTAAATATCATCAGAGTCGACTTAGGAATGTCGCATGCGACAATGGGAGCAGCCCTCGGGGCATGGCCTTTTGTCTATCTAGGGGTCTCGGCTATCACTGGAAAGTTCCTGGATCGCTATGGAATTCAAATTGGGTTGAGCCTCGGCGCACTTTTCATAGGCGTGTCAGGCATCCTTCGAGCAGGAGCGCAATCGGGGCTAGGGCTGTGGATGGCCGTCGCCGTATTTGGTCTCGGTGGACCTTTTATTTCTATTGGTGCACCCAAACTCGTCACTGAATGGTTTCCCGTAGCTCAACGAGGACTCGCGGTGGGCCTGTATAGCACTGCCTCTTCGCTGGGAGCTATCACGGCGCTTGTCGTAGCGGATCCGATACGCGTTGCGATGGGAAGTTGGCGTTGGGTTATGGTGCTTTTTGGTGCCGTTTCCTTTGGCAGTGGATTGTTGTGGGTCGCCGTCAGCGCCCGAAGCCCTAGCGCGCAGAATCTGGCACCTACTCCGGTTAAATCTTTGTCTCTGTTGCGCGAACCAACGATTTCTCGAATTCTGCTCCTTGCATTCATGATTTTTTTTATCAGTCATGCTCTCGGAGGATGGATGCCGGAAATGCTCGCGAGCCAGATGTGGTCCGCGCGTGGTGCGGCATGGCTAACGGCTGTTGGGGTGGCAGTAGGGGTCATTGGATCCTTGGTTATTCCGAGCCGAACCGCCCCGGCCAATCGCCCTCAAGTGCTCATCGGTTTATTCGTGGCTATGGCGATCGCAGTGTGGGCTTTGGCTTTGTCTTCTCAGGTCGCTCAAGTGTTTGCAGTATCAGTCATAGGCATAGCTAGGGTTTCGACTGTCCCGATGGCGATGCTGCTCCTGATGTCTAGTCGAGCGGTTCCCGATGAGCGAATGGGAATAGCGGCAGGTCTATTCTTCACCGCAGGTGAAATAGGTGGCGTGTCCGGACCGTGGGTAATAGGTATTGCTCGCCAAAACGCTGACAATTTCGGGTTATCGATTGGAATACTGTCAACGGTTGCTATTGCGGCAGCAATAGCATGCTGGGTTTTTAACAAATTCGGTTACTTGCGTCATGAGCGACCGGGAGAGTTCAGGTAATGGTTGATAACAGTGCGCAAGCTCGATGGGACGCCATATATAGCGATGCTCCAAAAATCGGCGGAGCAGATCCTTTTGTTACAGAATCGGATTTCTTGCCTGAAGCGCCATGCACAGTGTTAGACGTAGCTGGAGGCAAGGGTGCAACAGCGTTGTGGTTTGCGGGCAAAGGTTATGACACCACGTTGCTTGACGTGTCAGAGGTAGCGCTAGATATCGCCTCTCAAGAAGCGGATCTGCGAGATGTCGAACTGATCACTTTTCACCACGATTTAGAATCTGGCCCTCCGTTAACGGGGAAATGGGATGTAATCGTCTGCGCGAACTTTCTTGATCGAGGCTTCTACGCGACGCTGAGAGAACACCTAAACCCGGACGGTATAGCGTTTCTAAGAGTTGCGACAGCCACCAATTTAGAGCGCAACTCTAAACCCAGTCGACGATTCCTGGTCGAGATCGGCGAATTACCGGAGTTGTTATTCGACCTTGAACCGCTTTCCTTCACAGAAGATTGGTTCGATGGGCGGCACGAGGCGCGAATGATTTGCAGAAGGGTTTAGAGGCTCAGCGGATCGAAATTAAGTCAACTACGAAAATGAGATGCTCGTTCGGTCCGATGACTCCGCCAGCGCCAGCGCTCCCGTATCCCAAAGCTGGCGGAATTGTAAGTTGACGGCGACCGCCAATTCGCATTCCGACTACGCCTTGGTCCCAACCTGAAATAACTTGTCCCCCGCCCAGTTTGAAGCTGAATGTCTGTCCACGATTCCAAGAAGCATCGAACTCGTTGCCGGTGTTCCACGACACCCCTACGTAATGCACTTCTGCGAGGTGACCAGCTTGGGCTTGTTCTCCATCGCCGGTGATGATGTCGACGATGCCGAGTTGTTTACCGGTTGGTTCGCCGTCAGGGACTTCTACAAGGGGCTTTTCGCTCATACCAGCAGCGTAAGCTGCATCCGCTGCATAAGAAAGTCAGTTGAGCCCTTCTAAGAAGGCCACCATCGCAGAACTGACCTCTGAGGCACATTCCTGCTGTATCCAGTGACCTGCTCCCTCAATGATTTCGCAGTGACGAAGGTCGCCTAAAGCTTGTTGCATGCTGCTGATTGCTTCAGGAGTGTTGCCTGCTATTAAATCTGTTGAACCACCCATGTAGAACGAGGGCTGCTCAATGGTTGAGCCCAAAAAGGGGGCAGTAATTGCAGGAATTTTATTGATATTGCGATACCAGTTCAGACCTCCCCGGAAGCCAGTCCGTGTTATCTCATCGACATAAAATTTGAGATCGTCCTTCGTGAGCCAAGCTGGTAGTTCCTCCGGTGAGATCAGCTGTTCTGTCATTGACTGGCCAGCTGGGAAGTGGCCATCAAATGGTTCCCTGATGTCACCGTTGCGCAACGAATCTCCGCTGATGAGATACAAGAAGCCTCGCATCGTTCTCTCGATATCCGCTTCAAGGTCGACTTCTGCTTTCCCGGGTTCTTGGAAGTAAAGACGGTAATAGTCACGATCGGGGCCCGCTGCATGTGCCATCAGTCCGTTGATATCAATTCCTTCGGGTAGGGCACCAACTGGACCTGTATAGGGCACGCTCAAACATGCAACGGCGCGAAATAGATCAGGTCGCATTAAGGCGGCGAACCAGGCAACCGGCGCACCCCAATCATGACCAGCTACTACGACTGACTTCTGATTTAGGTGATTAGCGACAGCTACGACATCTCCAACAAGGTGGCTAATGTCGTAGGCCTCTATTTCTTGTGGAGCGCTCGTTTTTCCGTAGCCCCGCATCGACATAGCAACAGCCTTATATCCAGCTTCTGCCAAAGCCTCTATTTGGTGCCTCCACGAGTACCAACTCTCAGGGAAGCCGTGACACATCAACACTGCCGGTCCTTCCCCTTTTGTCACATAGTGAATTTGAATTCCGTTTGCGTCGATGACGTGCTCTGTAAGTCCGCTTATCATCTTCCGAGTTTGTCACGACTTCGGCACGCCTTTGCAATCTAGGGTAAAGCCATGAGCGAACTAAGATTTGATGAAAGAGTTGCGTTAGTGACCGGAGCAGGCGGCGGCCTCGGCCGAGAACACGCTTTGCTCCTAGCTTCCAGAGGGGCCGCCGTAATGGTCAATGACCTCGGCTCACCAACAATGGGAGGCCAAGATCACGACGCTACGCCTGCAGAAAATGTGGTGGCCGAGATACGCGCGCTAGGCGGTATCGCTTCATCAAATAGTGATTCAGTAGCAACGCGAGACGGCGCTGAATCTATGGTTTCGGCAACCATCGAAGAGTTCGGCGGACTAGACATCGTCATTAATAACGCCGGCATTATTAGAAATAGAACGTTTCTAAATATCGGTGAGTATGAGTTTGAACCAGTGCTTGATGTTCATGTCAAGGGATGCTTTTACGTCACCCGCCCCGCTTACGAGCACATGAAATCGGTGGGCTATGGTCGCATCATTAACACCAGCTCCGGCTCAGGCCTCTTCGGCTCATTCGGTCAGAGCGCTTACTCAGCTGCGAAAGCGGCCATATACGGATTCACGCGAACGTTAGCGATCGAAGGCGCCCGTTACGGTATTCATGTCAACGCAATAGCCCCCGGAGCCCTAACTCGAATGACCGGAGACGTGCTCGGCGATGACGGCGAAATCGCCGACATGACTGGCCTAACCGGCGAGGATCTTTTGATGCAACTAGGACCTCAACAGGTTGCACCAGCAGTCGTGTACCTGGCCCACGAAACATGTGCTTTGAATGGAGAAACACTTTCAGCCTCAGGAGGCAGAGTCGCTCGAGCATTCATGGGAGTAACCAAAGGAATCTACGAAGAGGACCTGACCCTTGAATCGGTAGCTGAACGCATAGAAGCAATCTGTGATGAAACGAACTACGTAGTACCTGACAACGTAGATAAAGAGATGCAACTGTTACTCGAACACTTCGAGACTGAGAAATAAGAACCGGGAGGCTACGAGGTAAGAGCTGCGAGCGCCTTTTGGTAATCAGATTGTTCGAGGCCGTGAGGGTAGGCACAAACCAAATCTATTCCGGCCTCAGCCCAACCCACTAGTTGCTCACGAGCGCGACCTAGATCGTCACTCTGCAAACAAGTTCCTGCGACGACAGCCTCCGGTGATTTCAAACCTTGACGCTCAAAGTGACGGTGATAATTCGCCATAGCGTCATAGTTGACAGCATCAGTGTGCAACGCTTCGTACGGACTGAGTCGAACGTACAGAACCGTGTAAGGCGTGCGTCCGTTCGCTGCGCCAGCTTCGCGTGCCAAATCAATAGTTTCTTTGGCATGTTCAGGCGTTAGCCAATTCAAGACAAGCCCATCGGAGCGAGCTGCGCCCAGTTCAACCATCTTCGGACCTAAAGCTCCTACTAACACTGGAAAACCTTGTCCAAAGGTCAGCCCAAAGCGGGCTTGCCCCATTAACTCATCGCAGGCTACTTCAGTCCACCGTAACGGCGACGTTGGGAACGGAACTCCCAGACGATCGGCGGCTTCACGGTGAGACACTCCGATGCCTAAAGT
>DKNM01000136.1 GCA_002470695.1 Candidatus Neomicrothrix sp. UBA7388 | reverse complement strand
CCCTCTTTCTCCGGCCGGTAAAGCCTTAGGCCGATGCTTCCCCCCGGCCTTGGGATTTCGAGCTCTTCAATACCTCCGGCAAGTTCCGGCCCTTCGCCCAACACATGCGCTAAAGCCCTATAGCGGTTGCGAGCGAATTCCGGAGTCTGTTCCGCAACTGGTGGGGCGGAAGCGCGAGCTGCCTCGATCATGTCAACGAACGCTTGCGTATCGGGGTTAAGGCTCAAGAAATTTCTCCGCTTTCACAAGATGGACCTAACTTTTTAAAATGCGCTCTAACGTATCCTGTAACCCGGCGTCTTTAAACTCGAAGCCGTTCTCACTAAGAACGGCTGGCTTAAGCCGCATGGAGTCCAACAAAAGTGCTTTGCCCATTTCCCCAAGTCCTAGCCTGAGAGCGATGCCGGGCGTGGGCAAAAATGCTGGGCGGCGTAAAACTTTCCCAAGAACTGAAGCGAACTTCTTTTGTTGTTGAGGCGAGTCTGTTGCAACGTTAACGGGGCCTGATATCTCACTGTCCATCAAGAAAAGCAGTGCCCTCACAGTGTCTTCGAGGGAAACCCAGCTCCACCATTGGCGGCCGCTCCCAAGAGGCCCGCCGAGGCACAACCGTGTAAGAAGAGATAACCGCCCAAGAGCACCGGGCCCTTTCGCTAGAACGATTGAAAAGCGAGGGAGCACAACGCGGAGCCCTGCTTCCGCAACTGGTGTAGCAGCCGCTTCCCAGCGTTCGCAGACTTCGGCCAGAAATTCTTTACCCACAGGTGATTGTTCATCTAAAACATGATCGCCGCAGCTGCCATAAAAGCCTGCCGCTGATGCCTGCACGAGACAGGTGGGCGGGTTTTCAGACTCGGTTATTAGCTGGGCAATGCTCACAGTGGAGTCGACTCTGCTTGCCATTATTTTTTCTTTTTTTGACTTGGTCCATCTCCCAGCTATCGACTCCCCTGCAAGATTGACCACGACATCGAAGTCGCTCATTAGTTCGGGAGTTAAGTCTCCCCAAGTAATTACTCCGTCGGCGGCGGAACGCGAAACGCCAGTCACGTCGTCGCCACGAAGTTGCAGTGCGTCCCGAAGCGCTGAACCGATTAGACCCGTGACACCAGTGATTAATACTTTCATTTGAACTCACTTCTCAATCTGGCTTCAAACATTTACAAGCCTAATTACGGAGTTTTCACTTGCCAGTAAATTCTCCGGGCCTGCGTTCGCCTACAGCAGCGATGCCTTCTTTGGCGTCGTCTGTAACAGATAGTTGTGCCTGCAAGTGAGCTTCACGTTGCGTAATTTCTCTCACTTCGTCGCCCAATCCCATGCGGAGGGTTGACTTTATAGCGCGCAAAGCCAGAGGGGCATTGGCCGCAATCTCACTTGCCACCTCAACGGCTCGCTCTCGGACCTGCTCATTAGGAACGCACTCGTCAGCCAGCCCTATCGCCACAGCCTCTTCCCCTTTATATCGCTTAGCGCTATAAAGAACTTGTGCCGCCTTCGACGGCCCGAGAAGACGAGGCATCGTGACACTCATACCGAAACCCTGGTGAATTCCAAGGGATGCAAAATTGGCAGAAAAGCGCGCGTCAGGGCAGGTAATGCGAATGTCAGGCACCATAGCTAAGCCAAGTCCACCACCTACCGCTGGCCCTTGGATCGCCCCGACGATCGGAAGCGTGACATCAAACAGTCGCCCCGAACCCTGATAGAGAGCCAGTGTCGCGTCACCGCCGACTACTTCGTCATCGCCGCCCCCTACGCCATCACCCGCGAAATCTGCTCCGGCGCAGAAAGAGCGTCCGTCTGCGGCGAGCACAGCACACCGTATCGACATATCATTTTGCATCTCATCTAACGCGTCAGCAATGTCATGAATTTGACGGAAGTTAAGAAAGTTGTGCGGTGGACGATTCATGATCACCATGCCAACATTTCCGTGAACTTCCGTTCGTAGGCCTTCAGCCATGAGAGTCTCCTTGAATTTGCGCGTGTTGATTAGCTGAATTGATCGAGTGATCACCCTAACTCAATGTTGACGGAAACCATAGGCTTCGGATGCAGTACAAAACTTGACTCTCCGTTTAATCATCAGCACCATCCCCGTCGCGGTAGCGTAAGAGGTGCACGTTAGGGGAACCACTAGCTATGGGCGAAGAACAACAGGTCCATCTCCGGACTGAAAAAATTGAATGGGACGATTTACTCGGGCGACTTCAAGCTTTACTTAGAATTCGAACCACTCCTATTGGCATGAAGCTCTTTGAGAGCGTGGAGGAGATGGAATCGGTTCCGCGGATTCGAAGACCTGACTCGATTCACACCACCGACCAAATCGTGGGAATGGCAAGCCGCTTAAACTGGACTGTCGGCATAACCAGGGATGACCTAGTAGGCGACCAGTGCGGTGCCGTAATAGGACTCCATCCTCAAGATGAAGACTGGTTATCAGGCGAACGGATGCAAGGCGTCTGGTTCGAGAGCCTCTCCGATAGCAATGCTCACCAGGAGGCTATGGACTGCGTTCCGTTCGGTACGTTCCGCGCAATGGCCGTTTCGCCATTGTCCGCAAAACGGCTCGACCCACCAGATATATGCCTAATTTATGCGACTCCAGCTCAAATGATCCTCTTAATTAACGGCCTTCAGTGGCGCGGCTACAAAAAACTCGATTGGGGATGTGTCGGCGAGTCAGCGTGTGCTGACAGTTGGGGTCGGGCACTATCAACTGGAGAGCCCAGCCTTTCAATTCCTTGCTTCGCTGAACGCAGGTACGGAGGGGTCATGGAGGATGAGCTTCTCATGGCATTGACACCCCATGATTTACTTACCGCCGTAGAAGGCATGGAGTTTCTAGCCAAGAATGGGCTTCGTTACCCGATTCCGAGTTACGGTATCCAAAGCGATGCTCGCGCCGGATTGGGCGCGAGTTACGATTAATAAAGTGCCATCCTTTGGAGCTCAAATGACCAACACTTTCACCAAAGCGGGTTTCGACCTCGGAATCGTTACGACGAACGGCGATGCGATGCTCGAGTTCTATAGAGACGTTATTGGCCTTCATTTCGAAGCCACCATCAGCATGGAAGCTTTAGGAGTCGCCGCGATGCATCGCCTTTGGGCTAACGACAGCCTGTTGAAGATTGTGGTGCCCACAAAGCAGGTAACAGCGGGGACCTCCGGCGGGATGATGGGTTCGACCGGCTTAAGATATTTCACGCTCTCGGTTGGAGATGTCGGGTCGGCGATAGAGCTCTGCCGAAGCGCTGGCGCTGCGATCATCTGGGAGCGGCGAGAAGCCCGACCTGGTGTCGTTGTTGGAATGGTCGAAGATCCCGACGGAAACTGGGTTGAATTTGTAGAGAAATAGCATGGCGGTTACATGAACCGTTGAGTTCTTTCTAGGACCTCACCCGCTGCCTCTTCGGCCTCAAACGGGTATTCGAATCTCAAGTCGGCGTATTTTGAGCTCGGCACGACATACTTTTCATGCATGGGCTCAACAGACCTTCGAAACTGTGTTCGTACGCTTTGTTCGTCGCGCCCCCGCTCGTTAGTATCCCGAACTAGCCGGCGCTTGAGCCTTACCTCTGAAGGTGCGTCGACAAATACCTTTAGATCAAGCTTCTCCCTGCACTCTTCGACGCTAAGCAAAAGAATTCCATCGACGATGACCAGCGGAGCAGATTCCAAGCGGAACGTGCCGCCTGGGCGCGTGTGAGTGGCCATATCGTAAAGCGGCACGTCCACGCTATGTCCGGAAGCTAAAGCATCCATATGTTCGAGAAATAGCTCGACGTCAAGCGCATCGGGGTGGTCGTAGTTTTTCTTTGCTCGATCAGAAACATTTAAGTGAGAAAGGTCGCGGTAATAGTCGTCGAACGATAAGAGAACTGCAGACGGTTGACGTTGAAGCAACGCACTTGCCAACGTCGTTTTACCCGCACACGAGCCACCGCTAAGACCTAAAAGCACGTCACCGAAGAGTGTTGTTCCATGGACCTTCGTCCGAACGGGGTTCTTTTGGGAGACCAAGGATTCTTTCCCCAATAATGTTTCTTTGGACCTGACTTGTTCCCGCGTAAATAGTGCCTGAGCGCGCTGACAAGAAGCTATTGATCCATGCCGAACTGGTATTTGGGGTTCCCGCATCTGCGGCGCCTAGACCAGCTGCGTAGCCGTGCTCTCCTTCTACAAGCATTGCATCCGAACCGAGGATGTCGAGAGAAAGTTCGGTAACGACGCGGTGGTATTCACTCCAATTAAGTTTCCCGATAGAGCTCTTTGGTCCCGGCGGCTCGCCATTAAGAAACGATGTAAGGACTTGCTGGCCTAGCCATCTCATTATCTCAACCTTGCTGTGACACCACGCCAGCCGTTGCCGAATTCCAGTGTCTTGTGTCCGACCCTTATCTTGTGCCATCTCCACTAATCGGTCGAGTTCGGCTCGGTATCGGAAGTAGGTGGTCGTAGCGCCAAACCCACGTTCGTAGCCGAGCAGAGTCATAGCCACGGCCCAACCACCGTTGACTTGACCAATTACATTCTCCCGAGGCACTCTCGCATCTGAAAAAAACACTTCATTAAAGTGACTGTGGCCTGCAATATTCACAATCGGTCGAACTTCGACGCCCTTCTGGTCCATAGGACACAAGAAGAATGTGATTCCTTGATGTTTCGCCTCATCGGGCGATGTTCTTCCGAGAACGAATATCCAATTGGCTAGATGACCACTCGACGTCCAAATTTTTTGACCATTCAAAACCCATTCATCGCCGTCTAGTTCTGCTTTGCAACCCAAATTTGCTAGATCTGATCCTGCACCTGGCTCGGAATAGCCCTGACACCAGAGGTCGTCGCCGTCCAAGATACGCGGGAGATAGTGCTTTTTCTGCTCTTCAGTCCCCCATTCGATAAGGGTGTTACCAACCATGCCTATTCCAAAGCCGTCGTTTGAGCCCCCGGTTGGAAGCCCTG
>DKNM01000119.1:1289-14934 GCA_002470695.1 Candidatus Neomicrothrix sp. UBA7388 | reverse complement strand
AGTTCCGCCATAAATTGTTTGAACTCGCGCATCTGCATAAGCCCGCGCAATTGGGTACTCGTTCATAAACCCGTAGCCACCAAAAAGTTGCAGGCATCTCGTGATAATCCGGAGTTGCATTTCGGTACACCACCATTTTGACTCAGCTGCATCTTCTGCTGATAGCTCACCATCATTGAGTGCTTCGATCTGGCGATCAACGAAAACCCACGCCATATCTAGCTCAGTTTTCATTTCCGCTAGCTCGAATCGCGTGTTTTGAAACGACGAAATTTTCTGTCCGAAAGCTTCTCGCTCGGTGACGTATTCCACTGTCCAATCAAACGCAGCCTGCGCGGATGCCGTTCCGGTAATCGCAATTGACAAACGTTCCTGAGGAAGATTTTTGACGAGATTCAAGAAGCCCGCACCTTCACCACCCAAAACATTTTCCTCAGGCACGTACACATTGTCGAAAAATAGCTCTGCGGTGTCCTGACTTTTCATTCCAAGTTTGTCAAGGTTTCTACCTCGCTCAAAGCCCTCCATTCCGTCCTCGAGAACCAGAAGTGACATGCCTTTATGCTTCTCAGATGGGTCTGTCTTAACTGCTGTGATTACCAGATCGCTGTTTATCCCGTTAGTTATAAATGTCTTTGATCCATTAACCAAGTAACCGTTTCCTTCTCTCACTGCACTCGTGCCCATGGACGCCAAATCGGAACCTATCGATGGTTCAGTCATCGCGATAGCGCTCATGAGAGTGCCGTCGACTAGTCCCGGCATCCATCGCGATGCTTGCTCTTCATTGCAATAATTGATGAAGTAAGGCAGGCAAACGTCATTGTGCAATGTGATACACATGCCCGAACCAACGACACCTGCGTGCTGAATTTCTTCGTTGATGATTGCGTTGTAGCGAAAATCCTCAACCCCTCCTCCACCGTACCCCTCCGGCACTGCCATACCGAGGAAGCCTAAAGACCCGGCTTTTTGGAACATCTCTTTATTTATTTTCCCGTCATGTTCCCACTTTTCGTGATTTGGAACGATCTCCTTATCAATAAAGGATCGAACTGATTCACGAAACATGTCGTGTTCTTCGTCGAAAATAGTACGTCGCATACTCTGACCGTATCGTTTAAAGGCGCCCGACTGCGAGACGACGAACCGCGGTAGCGTTCTTTAGATGAGTACCTGGAAAGCAGTAGCCCAAGTGGCCAAGGCCTCGCGTCGCCTGAATCGAGCAATTTCGGGCAAACGTATCTCCGATACGGAACTAGAGGAAATAGCCGAGGTCGTCGAATCTCTGGCCGCTCGTTTCGACCACGGCACCGAAAGAAACAAACTTGACGACATGCTTACGCGACCACATCTTGCCGCTATCTACGCAGGTCAGCACACACCACTCGATCTCAAAGTAGGTGACGAGATCGAATTCGATCCATTTTCTATTGCCGGCGGGGAGCTTCACCCTTCCGCTATCGGGTTGTCCTATGTAAAGGATTCAGAGGACAGCGTTATCGGAACCGGAATCATCGACCCTATGTTTGCTGGACCTCCGGAACGAGTGCATGGCGGGATTCAAGCTCTGATAATTGATGAGGTCATGGGTGCTCTGAATCGGATGCGAGGACGCCAAGCCTTTACAGCATATTTGAAGGTGGATTACAGGGGACCAGCACCTTTGGGTGTTCCAATTACATTTCGCGCTTGGTTAGACAGCGTGGACGGCAGAAAAATTAAATTACTAGGTTCAGGTGATGGGCCTGAAGGTCGTTTCATGGAGGCAGAGGGGCTCTTTATCGAGCGCGAAGACCAAGCTGAAGGAACGCGACCTGCTCCTTAAGTTCGTTTACGAACATCTATTTTTGTTCAGGACGCAAGGTAGGAAATAAGACAACGTCGCGGATGCTTGAAACGCCCGTTATGAGCATAGCGAGGCGGTCGATTCCAATTCCTACTCCACCAGTTGGTGGTAACCCGTATTCAAGGGCGCGGAGATAGTCTTCGTCTACAACCATGGCCTCATCGTCCCCGAGCTCATTTTGCGAAGCTTGCTCTTCGAATCGGAGCCGCTGCTGTTCAGGATCAATCAGCTCGCTAAACCCATTACACAGCTCCTTCCCAGCGACGATCGCCTCAAAACGCTCGGTCATTCCTTCGATGGTTCTGTGCTCTCGTGCAAGCGGCGACACCTCGACTGGGTAGTCGGTCACGTAAACCGGATCCCATAACGAACTCTCAGTGGTCTTTTCATAAATCTCGAGGATTAATTTGCCGGGCCCGTAATCGTCCTTGTACGCCACCTCATGTTTGTCGGCGATATCTCGTAATTGTTTGAGAGGAGTGTCTAGGTCGACAGATACGCCTATCGATTCTTGAACGAGTTCGGTCATGGTGGCGCGCCGCCAAGGTTTCGCTACGTCTATCGCTCGTCCTTCGATTTCTAAAATAGTTGAGCCTGTTAACTGGATCGCAAGGTGCTCAACTAGCTCCTCGACGAGAGCCATTATGTCCTCGTAATCTGCATAGGCTTGGTAGAACTCCAGCATTGTGAATTCGGGATTGTGTCGTGTCGAAAGACCCTCATTTCGAAAGACACGTCCAATTTCGAACACCTTGTCAAACCCTGCGACGGTTAAACGTTTCAAGTAAAGCTCAGGCGCCACCCGGAGATATAGATCTAGATCTAGAGCATTATGATGCGTAACGAACGGTCTCGCATTGGCCCCTCCAGGGATAGGGTGAAAAATAGGCGTCTCGACTTCCATTGCCCCTAGGTTCTCTAGAAAAGACCGTGTTAAAGAAATCATCCGGCTTCTTGTTTGGAAAGCCTTTCTTGCTTCCTCCGTAACCCATAGGTCGACATAGCGTTGCCTATAGCGGGTATCCGTATCTGTCATTCCGTGCCACTTGTCCGGAAACGGTCGCCTAGCTTCTGCAAGCAAGCTCCACGACTCAACGCGGACACTCAATTCGCCCCGTTTCGTTGTCATAACGGCGCCATTAATGCCTATCCAGTCTCCTAAGTTCAAGTTGCAGAAGTCCTCGAAATCTGGTGTCACCTTCGAAGGAGCGAAAAGCTGTATCCGGCCTGATCCATCATCAAGAGTGCCAAACGCAAGTTTCCCTTGCACTCGCCTCAGCATGAGCCGTCCGGCGACAGTAACAACGTCAGATGTTTCTTGACCCGCTTCCAACCCAGAGTGTTTTTCAACAAGATTTTCTATTTTGTTATCTGGCGCATATCTATATGGAATTTCTGCCATTGCTCCTCAACGAACATTCGAAGGAATGGACACTCTTGTTTTCAAGAGACCCTGATATTTCATGGTGCTTCATTAAGCGCCACAACAGTGCGATCAATCCGAAAATAAAATCGCCTTGCGATAGACAAGTGTGTCAGGTCGGCGGCAATTCCGGTCAAGCCATTTAGAAGATTGTCGAGGCTGTTCTCTTTTAACAATCAGGTGAAATTGGACCAGTCACCAAGTCTGGTGATCGCTTGATCGGCAACGGATGCTTCCCAATCTTCGGACAAAAACTCTGGCCCTAATTCGGACAGCGGGTATAGAACGAAAGCTCGTTCGAACATCCTTGGATGCGGGATTATTAAATCAGGGTCATTAAGAGTCAGATCGCCGTATAACAGCACATCAACATCCAAGGTTCTAGGTCCCCAACGCTCTTTTCGGACGCGACCGGCGTCCTGCTCGAGGTCTTGACAAAAGCCGAGAAGTTCCCTCGGCGGAAAGGCAGTATTTATTTCGACCACCAAGTTGAGATACGAATCCTGCTCCGGTCCGCCGATGGGGGCCGTCTCGTATAGTCCAGACACCGCCGTGACTTCATCGATTTTGTCAATCGCAGTAACGAGAATTTCTTGACTATCACCCAGGTTGGATCCGATACCTAAGAAAGCTCTTACTAGATTCTTCATTCGCTTCTAGAGCCCTTTAGCGACTTCGAGAGATTTTGATTGCCGAGTAGGCAACATCGAGTGGGATAGGTGGCCGAATTTTTTTTACTGTGATATCCACTCGAGATACTCCGTCCAGAGTCAGGACCTCTTCCGCAATAACGTGGGCCAAACGCTCGAGTAGCTGAGCTTTCTCGGTAACGCATATGTTGCTAATGCTTTCAGTAAGCATTCCGTAATCACATGTATCTCTCAGATCATCAGATTTACCGGCGGCGGCGAGATCGAAATATACGTCTACATCAAGTTCGAGTGGTTGTGCCCGCTCGCGCTCCTCGGGCAAGACGCCTACTACGCAAACCACCCGAAGCGCGCGAAGTTGAATGCAGTCGGGGCTATTGCTCGTCACTTATCAGAACTCTCCTCGCTGGGTTCCATCGAAATGGCGATTTCTACCAGTTCGCGTCCGTGAGGTCCTAATCGTTGCTGGAAAATTCTCTCTGCGATTGCGGTTACCTGAGGTCCATCTGGCACTAGTCCTGCCCAAAGAAGGTATGCGGCCATCACTCCGCATAGGCGCTCGTCTACTTCTTCTTTATGCACTAACACTCGTAAACCAGCGTTCACAGCTCCACGTATTTCAGTGAATAGAACCTCCATGTATTGCGCCAGCTGATCGTGAAGAGGCCATGGCCGGTGACGGAAGGGCATGCCTAGTTCTTCGTAGTTATGGAGATTGTGAGAGCCAGCGATTAGTGAGTAAACGACATCGAATCGATGTTGACGGACCCAAATGATTTCTTCTTGACGCCGAACGCGCCGGTGGTGCTCACCGTACCCTCCGGGCCGTTCGCATGTCGCGAGTGCATCTTTGATAACCCAGACGAAATTCCTAGGCTCAATGCCTTCTGCCCACTTTCCCTTCACGGTCCCCTATTCCGCATGCGCTGAGCGCACTAATACAGACAAATAGTAGTCCTCTCCTATTGGGGCGGCCACTGCGTCTTTCTAGATATCCGCTACTTGGGGGAAGTGTTGTAGGCCCAGATGTCCTCGAGGTTTCTGTATCTTTGACCGACGTCGAGACCATAGCCAACTACCCACACCTGAGGAAGCCGAAAACCAGCGTATTTTACGAGGTCATCTAGATCGGCTTGTTGGTCCTCTCTTACCAGGAGCGAACAAAACTCGAGACTTGCGGGATTCCTCGCCAAGAGGGTTTTTCGGAGGTACCGCAAGGTCAAGCCACTGTCCACGATGTCCTCGACGATAATGACATCGCGACCTTCGATGTCGTTGTCAAGATCTTTGATGATTCTCACCACGCCGCTGTTTCGCGTGCTGCTCCCATAAGAAGAGACAGCCATGAAGTCCAGTTCTACGGGAAGTTCGACAGACCTAGCTAAGTCAGCGGTGAAGATAACTCCGCCCTTCAAGACTCCTATTAAAAGCGGAATTCTTCCTTGATAGTCATCGGTGATTTGTTGCCCAATTTCTTCAACTCGGGTTTGTATTTGGTCCCGAGTCACTAGGACCTCAGCGAGAGCAGGGTCATTTTCATCACTCGTGTTTGTCACAGGACCGGAACCTAGCCGTTTTCTTTAGGCAGGCCATGTTCTTTCGAGGAGGTTTCCATTCGCAATTTGCCATTGGTGCGCCGGATAGAGCGACCTCCCGGAATTTCTGTCCCCAAAACTTCGCCGCGTGCAACTTGCAATACGCGCTCTACTGATGCCAAATCTGGCGGATGCTTTTCTGATAGCCACGCCCTCACAGCACGTTGGGCTAATGGATTAGGAGCCTCGGAAAGCGCTCGAGCGTCAGTCACATCTATTTGCTCAGCAAGCGTCTTCATAAACGCGCTGTCGGCTTCAGCGATTTTGCCTGCACGATTTAACAAAGGGACTACATCACGTTGAGCCAGTCGGTTCATCAGTGGAATTAGTTCGCGCCGAACCCTATTGCGATGAAATCTCGGGTCTTGGTTGCTTGGGTCCTGAAAAGGCACCCAGTCGGAAGCCTCACACACCGCTTCCGTATCTGAACGGCGGAGAGTAATTATTGGGTGCCGGTGGTGCGTCATCCCAGCCAAACCGTCCGGACCTCCTCCACGCATGAGGTTCATCAAGATCGTTTCCGCCTGATCATCAGCTGTGTGCCCAGTCAAAACATCCGGTGGCAACACTTCATATCTCGCATCTCTCAATCTTGCTTCGAGATTCGAACCATCGCTTATCGATAAGACCTTTGCCTCGAAACGAGCGCCGACTTTGTTGGCTAACCCGCGCACCAAATCACGTTCGGCGTCTCCACTGAGGCGCAACCCGTGATCGACGTGGTGAGCTATCACCTCTTTCCCCGTCATCGATGCCAAAATTAATAATGCCGAAGAGTCCGCTCCGCCCGAGACTGCGCAATGCAGGACGTCATTTTGAGGGAATAAGCACTGCTCCAAATAGGAACGAAGTATTTCTTCTCTGCCCATCGGCTTCACCTACTAGCTAACGGGTACGCGCTTCATCCATTGCGCTGGATTACGTATTTCGTTCATCGAAGGCAAATGGTCAGCTCGCTGCCAAATTAAATCAACGGCTCGAGGGCCACGCTCCGCCTCGATCGCAGCAATAAAGTCCTCGCCAGCTTGATACTGAGCGAGTTTTGCTTCGAAACCCATAATTTTCTGCACGGTCTTATTAAGACCGGTCGCTGAGTTGCGACGTTCTTGCATAACTCGATGGAAGCGTTCGGCATGAGGTACATGGCCCATCGCGGCTCGGGACATGGTGACATCGCCATGGCCCTCGACAAGACTCATCATTCCTCCAACACTGTCTAGGAGTTCCCGCTGCCGCTCACTTGCGAAGAGTTGCGCCACACCGCCATCCGCAAGTGGGTCTTTGCCTTCGCGTTTCATCTGGAGAAATTCATTTAAGCCTTGTTTGATCCGATCCACATCAGGCTCAACTTCATCAAGCATCTGGTTGACCAGGGATAAAAATTGCGGACGCAGCCACGGAACACCGGTGAATTGTGAACGGTGAGTCAGTTCGTGCAATGCAAGCCATAGCCGGAACTGTTTGGGATCAAACGCGAACCTTTTTTCAACAGCCAGAATATTAGGGCCGACGTAATAGACGAGATCTTGATCTTCCCGGTCCTCGTCTTCCGCAAGAAGTAAGTCATACTGACCGAGTACCCTGCGTGACATCCAGCCCAGTACGGCGCCCAATTGGGTCGCTGAAACTTTGCGGCTGACAGCGTTCGTAGCGACTTTGTCTGGGGCGTCTCCCAAGACTGGTTTCATTAGGCGTCGAAACGATCTGAGGTTCGCGTTGATCCACCCCGCGCGGTCAATGACTACAGCTCGAGCAGCGCCTTCTGTTGACACCAACCCGGTTTCTTTCGCCACTAACTCTTCAGCTAGTGGAGTGAACTCTGAAAAGTCTCTACGCATCATGTCGCCTAGGTAGGAACGGGACAACGGTTCCTCACCGGCTACGCGAACAGCAACGCGCCTCGCCAAGTCCCAATCGACGGGTTCGTCCGCCATAAGGGCCTCAGCGCTTGGGGTAACGAGGGGCGACAACTTTCATGATGTAGCCCGCAATGAGTTGTAGGACACCGAGCACAGCGCCTACGGCAAGCGGCACGGCAAGCCAAAAATGCCAAACTTGAGCAGCTAGAGCGTTCATATTTGACATCGTACCCAAGACTCTCTCCGAGAACCCAACTCTTGCAACATGTTCGCGATATCTCTAGACAACGAAGTTACTCAATTAGTAGCGGACTGCTGATAACGTCCATCAGTCATTGCCCGAGTAGCTCAGTGGTAGAGCGGCTCTCTCGTAAAGAGCAGGTCGTGGGTTCAATTCCCACCTCGGGCTCCATTGCCCGTATGCAGGCCTCATGTCTTTAGATTCATGAAAAGACGTTGTAGCAGGAGTTTTTCGTTTCCATTTCTGCTTAAGTCCTTGGCAGCTCGGGTGACTGATTCGAGGGATTCCGTGCCCGAATTTGGATCGATCACTCCCTGACGAATAGCATCGCCGACCGCCATCCCCAAGGCCGTCGTACCCATCAACAACTCGTCAGTTCGGAGGCGCCGTAATTCTCTTTTGTGGCGATCCTCAAGACTTCGCCGCCCTATGCCCCGTTCCCCGAACCGCTCAGCGCGCTCATCTAAATCTTCTAATTCGCGGTCATGACGCGCAATTAGTGGGGTGGCGGCGGCATCAATCATAGCCGTCATCTTCTCGACGGCTATAGATGCGCTATTACCAGAACCATCAAGAACCCGGGGCAATTCTTGCCAAGCGTTCCATCTTTCCAACGCTGCCTCGTCGGAGGCAAGGAGCGTGGCTCGGTCGATCGAACCATTCGCAGCTGTCACAATTGTCGATGCATTATCTCGGTCCAAACCAGACGCAACAAGAATCTCCAACAATTGGTTAGGGGAAATTAGATCAAATTCAACCTGGACGCACCTTGACGCGATTGTCGCAAGCTCACTCGGTACTTGGCCTGCAGTGAGAATGAAGTGAGTTGAAGCAGGCGGTTCCTCGAGAACTTTGAGAATCATGGGAGCTGAGCCGAGAGCTAGATGCACGTCTTCAACAAAGATAATTTTTTTAGGGCATTCGTATGGGCTAGTAGTCGACGTGCGGACGATATCTCGAGCCTGTTCGACCGAGAGGGACGCCCCAAAACGTTCAAAGAGAATTAAGTCGGGATGCTGTTCAGCCAAAACAAGCCGTCGAATACGCTCGGGGTCTTGGCTACCTTGAGCAAGTAGCTCAGCGGCAAATGCGATCGCTGTTGCGCGCATCCCTCCGCCTGCAGGACCCGTAAAGAGGTAGGAAGGAACTGGTTGCTCAAGAGCAGCTCGCAAGGCCTCAACGGCTCTCTCCTGCCCGGCCAGGCCTTGGAAGGCATCAGTCATCTCGCTTCAACTACTGCATTTACTCGCTCAGCTACTTCCTCTACCGATCCAACTCCGTCAATAATCACCCACCGACGTGAATCTTCGCTTGCCAATTGAATGAAGCCGTCAATGACCCGACGAGCGAAAGCGACGTTTTCGCTCTCCATTCGGTCGCGTTGCGGGCCAAGTCGCTTATCGGCAAGCTCCGCTTCGACAGTCAAAAGAATAACTTTGTCCGGCAGAAGGCCTCCACTAGACCACTCGGCAAGATTCATAAGCTCCTCGACGGACTGGCCGCGACCGTAGCCTTGGTATGCAAGCGTGGAGCCGTAGGAACGGTCGGTTATCACATCACGTCCTGCGGCCAAACAGGGCTCAACTACCTCCGCAAGATGCTGCGCTCGATCAGCAGCAAAGAGCAGGGCCTCGGCGCGTTCGGTTGGCGGTGGGCCGTCACCCAGCAACAATTCGCGGATTCGCTCACCCAGATCAGTTCCACCAGGCTCGCGGGTAAGGACTGCGTCTAAACGTTTCGCTAGGAGTTGAGCTTGAGTTGACTTACCGCTTGCCTCCCAACCTTCAAAAGCTATGTATCGTCCACGTTGGGTCATTGATATTTCTTTTTAGGAGGCCGGAGAGACACCCAGGCTAGGCCGGATGCCACGATCATAAAGCTACTTGCAAGCCATAAGGCGCCTCTAACCCCGGGAAGCGCCATGCTCCATGCTCCTATTTCTAACTCATTGTCAAAAAGCACATCGAAGAGCCAATTGAAACCATCTGAAAGAAACCCTCCAACGGTGATCGATAACAGCAAACAGAACCGAACCAGAGTGTAAAGAGCACTGAAAACACGGCCCCTAAGTTGTTCTTCGACGTGCTCATGCAAGAGTGTGAAGCCCAGCACGTAGACCGAACCTGCGCATATGCCCATCGAAAACACTCCTATCAAATTCCAGAGAGTGCTTGACGTAGACACAGCAAAAAGCAAACAAATGCCGGCACCTAAAACGGCCCCCACAAAAGCTTGATCCTTCGCAAGGCGGCGTTGAACGACAGAGAGGATCGACACTCCCGCTGCGACTCCAACGCCGAGAGTAACGAGAATAGTTCCGAAGCCCGCGTTCCCTGCTTCCAAAACAACGTCGTTAAATACGGCGCCGAGAGGAATCAACATTCCCCCACCTATCATGCCCGTAGCTAACCCAACGAGCACTGCGCGAACCTGCGGACTGATCGCAATGAATTTCCAACCTTCGCGAAGTTCCCTTATACCTTGCGCCAGATCTATGGATTGTCGCTTCTTTTTCTTCGCTCTGTGGCTTTCTAGAGGCAAAGAGGCAATCAATACCGCCGCTGCTACAAAAGTTAAAGCGTCTAGGGCCAGCGCCCATTCCACTTGACCAATGCTGCTCCCACCCAACCACTCTGCGAACTTAGCCAGCCCGATGAAGGCGCCTGCCGCAAGAGGAAACGTGCCATACGCCGCAACCAAGGAAAGTGAATTCGCAGCCGTTAACTGTTCTTTCGGAACTAGATTTGGGACAATCGATTCTTTCGCCGGACCCCAAAGCGATGTTGCTAACTCGAGAACGAGCGAGGCAAGTACCAACGCCCAGACCCGCTCAATAAAGGGAATGAGAAGCAACACGACAGCTCGAAGAAGATCACACGTGATCAGAAGCCGCTTGCGGTTAACTCGGTCAACAATCACACCACCCACCGAAGCCAAGAAAAATCCGGGGAGGACTCTCGCGATCATGACTAAGGCAATGGCAGAACCTGGTTGGTCGCCTCCAACACGGCGCGCAATTTCAATTATTGCGAGGAAACCAATCCAATCGCCAAACGCGCTTACGACTTGGGCTATCCAGAGACGAAGGAAACTAGGGCTCCCGAATACTGGATGCGACCTTCCGAGTCGTTCCACCTTCGCTTGACCTGCGTCAGGCTCGGCCATTTTCACTTTTCGTGTTCAGCGAAGATTCTGAACCGGCGTTGTATAAAACAGTGCCATACATGTGACTCATATCAAACCCGCAGCCAATCCTTGTACTTAAACAATATTGCCAAAAATCAGTTCAACTGAAAACGCTTCTCACTCGCGTCTTTCAGCTAAAAGTTCAACTGCTCTTTGCTCAGTTAGCTCTTCAACAGAGTCCCAGCTTTTAAGCGAGGCATTGGTTTTCCCGTCGGTCACGTAAAGGCCGTACCTTCCATCTTTCAAGAGAATGGGATTACCACTATTGGGATCTTTGCCCAATTCCTTCAGAGGAGGCTTAGCCCGTGCCCGACCGTATTTTTTGGGCATTGCCAGAAGTTGTAAACATTCCTCGAGTGTGACGGTAAAGAGTTGTTCTTCGTTACCCAAACTGCGACTTTCGCCGTCTTTCATCAGATAGGGGCCATAAGGGCCATTTTGCACCGTGATCGCAACATCGTCGGCGGGGTCAACACCAACCGTACGAGGCAAACTCAGGAGTTGGAGCGCATCTTCTAATGTGACACGTTCGATGGTCATGGTCTCGAAGAGTGACGCTGTCTTTGGCTTGGGTTGGGATTTGAGATCGTTAATACGGTTGAGTTCCTGAACAAGCTCGTCGACACTCTCGAATCGCCCGGCTGTTTCAACTAATGACGCGATATTCGCAAGCCGGTCTTCGTTTACCTCGCTGCGAAGCTCTTTCATATATCCAGACTTGTCAAGGCAAGCTTCTACGGCAGCTGGAGCATCAAGGCTCTGAAATTCGCTGATTTGGCGGCTCATTTTAAGGAAGCCGCGTATCGCTTTTTGAACCTTTGCCGACGACCCGGCTTGCTCAGCTTGCTCGAACGCTTCTAGGAGGCTTATTCCGTTGCTCTGCCCGTGTTGCAGAAGTCTCTTAAGGGCGGCGTCACCAATGCCGCGCTTCGGGTTTTTGACCGCTTGACGGACAGATTCATCATCGGCGTTATCCGTCATGAGGCGTAAATACGAGAGCGCTACCTTCAGTTCTTTTTTGTGAAGTGGGAGACTTAAGAGTTGCCCTCCTGGTGAGGAGCCCACCGGCATTTTAGGAAATCGTCCAAGGGACACATAGGGACCAAAAGTTCCTGGCCTGACGATAACTTCAAGGCCCGTTGCAGGGTCCTGTCCCAACACTCGTTCTTCAGGTATCTCGAGAATTTCGATAGCGCGTTCGAGGGTGATCTCGTCCGGCGTGATACCGGCTGGAAGCGATCTAATGTCCTCGCCCCTTTGAAGGTATGGGCTCGTTCTGCCCACTTTCGCTATGACAAGTTGACCGTTCTCGTCAACTCCTATGGGAATGGTGTTGATCTCAACTGGATCGATGTCCATGAGTCGGTCATCCGACACGAGGTCGCGTAGGCCAGGAAGAGGCTCACCCTTTTTGTCGAGGCCCCCAAAATAGAAGTCAGAGAGCCAGGGAGCAGTTTCGAGCTCACCGGTTGAAATCCCGTCTAGGTCATCTTCCATTCTTGCAGTTAGGGCATAGTCAACTAAATGGGAGAAATGATTCTCCATCAGCCCAACGGTTGCGAAAGCCGTCAACTCCGGAACCAATGCTTGTCCTTTTTTCCATACGTATCGTCGACGTTGGATAGTTTCAAGGATGCTGGCGTAAGTACTGGGTCGACCAACCCCAAGCTCTTCAAGCCTACGAACCAAGGTTGCCTCGGTGTAGCGAGCTGGCGGGGAAGTTTGGTGTTCTGAACTTTTGAGAGAGCTAGCTGTTACCGAGTCCCCTTCCGAAAGGTTGGGAAGCTCGCGGTCGTCTTCTTCGTCAGCTTGTTGGCCATAGGCAAGTCGGAATCCGGGGGCTGTGATCACCGTACCGCTTGTTCCAAATTCGACTAGCTCACTTCGCTGTCCCAAACCTTCTAAACGAATGGTGACCGTTTGCCCTTCCGCATCGCTCATTTGGCTAGCGATAGTGCGACTCCAAATAAGTTCATACAAACGCGCGTCGTCACTGCTTTCTCTACCTTTAAAGCCTAAATCTTTGGGTAGTCGCCAAGTTTCTCCGGCAGGACGGATCGCCTCATGAGCTTCTTGCGCGTTTTTGACCTTCTTTTTATAGATGCGGGCGTCTCCGGGAAGGCTTTTGGCATCGAATTGTTGCCTAATGACGTCTCGCGCGACTCCCAAAGCATCAGCTGAGAGCGTCGTGCTGTCCGTTCGCATATAGGTAATGAAGCCCTGCTCATACAGCTTTTGTGCAGCACCCATGGTTCGTGAGGCCGAGAAACCAAGCCGCCTGCTTGCTTCCTGCTGAAGAGTCGATGTCATAAAAGGGGGTGCTGGTCGTCGTCGATAGGGCTTTGACTCGACGGACTTCACCGTGAAAGTTGTTCCTTGCAGCGATGTGACTAAATCTTCGGCTCTCGCTCGAGTCAAAATGACTCTGTCGTCGCGGTTTAACTCCCCTTGGGCATTGAAGTCTCTACCTGCAGCTATGCGATCGCCATCCAAAGCGACTAGAGAGGCTTCGAAAGCCGTTTGGGATGACATTTCAGCTTCAACGCTCGAGTAGTCGGCGGTCGTAAATGCAATACGCTCGCGTTCCCTTTCGACAATCAATCTATTGGCGACGCTCTGGACTCTGCCAGCGGAAAGACCAGGTCGAACCTTTTTCCACATGACCGGTGATACTTCGTATCCGTAAAGGCGGTCAAATATTCTCCGCGCTTCCTGAGCGTCCACTAGACGTCGGTCTAAATCACGCGGCGATTCAACCGCTTCGCGGATCGCCTTTTCTGTGATTTCGTGGAAGACCATTCGGTGAACAGGCACTGTCGGATTGAGAACTTCGAGTAAGTGC
>DKNM01000119.1:0-928 GCA_002470695.1 Candidatus Neomicrothrix sp. UBA7388 | reverse complement strand
GCGAGATAAAGCTGTTCAACTGATTTGAGAATTTTCTTTAGTTTCGCTACCTGTTTTTTCGAACGCTCGGTAACGACATAGTGCGCCTTAAAGTCATTATCGACATCTACGCCAAGGTTCGCCCAGGGTTCGCTCTTGTAAGCGGAGGGAAGTTGGCTTGCTTTGCCAGGCAAGTCGCGAATATGTCCGACAGAGGATTCAACAACGTAGTCAGAGCCTAGATAGCCCTCAATAGTTTTTGCCTTGGCAGGTGATTCGACGATTACTAACGATTTTGGCACGACGGCAATTAATTCCTTATTTCAACTGCGGTTGTCAAATTTCTCTATGAGCTGCTTATGCGTCTCTACTCGCGGACGGTACCGGTCAGGAAGGCGTTTGCAACGCATCATTGCTACGAAAATTTTCAGCAACTCTAGCGAGCTTCATGATGAGGCCTACCAAAAGAACCCCGACAAGGACAGCAATAGAGGCGCCGAAAATCTCGTTATTCTCAGGAAATCCAAGTCGAGTATTCTCCAAGCCCCCGTTGTCTGAGGGCCATGGCCATAACACTCTCAATGAGCCAATCATCAAGCCAAGCAGTAGGGCAACGACGAGGTCACGGTATTTGCTCAAGAGAACATTTAACGCACGACTGAAGGCGAGAACTCCGACTACTGCGCCCGATAAATATAGCGACAGTACCGATAACTCGAATTGCTCAAGTGCGCCGATCGCGTGGTCATACAAGCCCAGCATAAGAAGTATGAACGAACCACTTACTCCGGGCAGGACCATTGCGCATATGGCGATGGCGCCAGCTATAAAAATCATATAAGTGCCTGGTTCTCGGATTGATCCCGATCTAATTCCGAGAAGAGCAAACGTGGTTGCGCTACTAGCAATAAAAAGTATGTAGAGGCTAAGACGCCATCTCGAGATCTCT
>DKNM01000063.1 GCA_002470695.1 Candidatus Neomicrothrix sp. UBA7388 | reverse complement strand
CTAATAATCGCTTCCGATGGCGGGCCAATCGAAGTCAAAATCAATACAGGTGATGGCTATAGGGTGATTTATAACCGTCCAGCAGGCGACAGTGTCGCTACCTATGAAAGCGACGCTTTCGTTGCATCTGACTTATCCATTGCCGTTGAAGCGACTGCATCGGTGTCATGGAAGTTATTGATTGTCACTCGATGAACCCAATGCCTTCTTAAAGACTCCGAACTGGAATTATGTGAGTGGACGCCACGCGACTTGAGCCTTCAGGGATAAGTATCTCGTAGGTAATTGAAATAAACGAGGAACCTCTCTAAGTGTCAACTCTTGCGATTTATGGGCAAACACCGGGGTCTAGATTGTCTTCTCGTTGCACCCGTTCTCGAAGGTAACTAGCTATTTCAGGGTTGAAGAAATCGTAATAACAGGCCGCATTATGAAATCCAGGATCTTGTGCTGTTGACACTCTTTTCAGGTCATCGTAAATACCAAAGTCGAAGAAGGCGTTTCCATCAAGTAGAAAACCGATTTGGGTTGCTATCAAGTCACCTTCTTTAAAAGCCATGGGCCCTATCGAAATTCCCCTCGAGTCATCTTTCGGCTCTGGACCGAAAAGTTCGGCTATCGCTTTGACGGGCTCGCGAATGTGGTCGAACCGAAAACGGATGCCTTCGCACTTTGTTTGAAATTCAAGCCTGTACTGAAGTTCAAGCGAGGATCCGTCGAAGGTCCTGCCGAGGTGGTTAGAGCCCATGTACAAAATCCCATCTACGGGCATACGAACTTCAAGAGCGTTTGTGCCCGGGGGCATCCGGAAATATCCGTGCCCTCGCAGGTCATCGGGGTCAATTCTGCCCGGCGGGCCGACTTCTGTTATCACTCGGTGGTCTTCAAGTGGGAAGGTAGTTAACCAGCCGTCAAAGTTGGTGGGACAATTATCTAGATTGCTGCCGGTTAAGGGTTCCGCTTCTTCTGACTCGTGCTTATTGTTACCCTCAGCCGAGTCCGGGTCTTTGGTTTCGTCAGCCTGCGGATCGTTAGCAGTTAAATCAACGGAAACGCTTACATCGTCGCATTTTCCTTCTTTGCAAAGTCTGAGCACGATCTCAACTGCTTGCTTCGCTGATCCGGCTTGTAAAGAACTGATTTCATAGACGAGGCTTCCGTCAGTACCCGGAATAGCGGTACCGGGAAGAGTCGAGTCCCAGAAATAGTCGACACCTGCGGGGATTCCATCTGCTACACAGCGGATTCCCTCTTCCATCTCGCGAAGTTCGCAGGAGAGTTGCGTGCTACCTGTTTCTGAAAGTTTCGAGGAGTCGTCCGGTGTGGATTGTTCAGAGGGGACTTGCGACGGCGGGAGAGTCGATTCGACCAGACCAACGGGGCTTGCCGACTCAGGACCTGCATTTTCAGGTTTATCTGGTGCCGAGGAGCAGGCTCCGGTTAACGCTAGGGCGAGAAGAACTGCAAATGAACGACGGGCGAGTTGCCCGCTAATCCTGATGGGCACGAACCTGATCGTATAGCGAATTCCTAAGGAAAAGAAACAAGCCGCTCGGCTGGCTCAAATTGAGCACAAGTTGTTGCTGGTTATTTGATGTTGTTACGCAGTGGCTTGTGTCCGGAGGCGCCGGTAGGCGACCTTATTCGCTGTCTACAACCGTCAACGAAAACAAAACAGGCGGTGAGCCGTATGGATTTTGTATCGGTTCGATCTGACCGCGGATGCTGCCATTCTCAACCGAGCCAGAAAACTTATATTTTCCAAGTTCGGGGGTAATGGTCTCCAGTTGTGTGACCCATGCTTGGCAGTAGCCACTTTGAGTACTATCGGCTACGACATCCATGTCAAATAGGTATTCATCGGTTGACCCTTGCAGGACACCAGTCGCAGGGTTATAAGAAGATGCTTTAGCGTCAATGGACGCCGAGCTAATAAACGAAAGTCTGCAACTCTCATACGGTCCCTCTTCCGCTGTGAAATCCATTGTTATGTCATAGAAGTAATCGGTTTTGAATTCTCCGCTTACCTCACCTGACTCAGTTGAATAAATCATTTCTATCTCGTTAAGCGTCACTTCGAATCCAGCAAACACCTCCCCTACCCCTTGGGCACGGTTCTCGTACCACGAATCCTCATACTCATGCTCACCCACGGCGCGGAAAGAAGCCTCCGCGCTCAGCGGACCCTCGGAGGCAACAACCTCGGTTTGGTTCTCCTCTTCGGGAATCTGCGAGCCCTCGACCAGCACGGTCAATGTTTCCGAGATTGATGAAGCGTCACTGACATATGTGACGACTAGCGCAGCGATGCCAGCTTCATCGGCAATATAGGTATTGCCCTCGAGTGTTCCTGGACCGCTGGACAGGCTCCATTGAATCTCCGAATTCAGTGCAGTGGCAAGGATGCGATGCTGCGTTTCGTCCTCGTAGGTGACTCGCAATCGCGTGAGGCCCAAATTAAGCAGATCACCCAAGTTGATGGTTTTCGAGGGATTAGGAAGTTGCATTTCAACAATGCGAGGTCCTTTTTGGATGACCCGGTGTTCAATCGTGCTTGACACTTCCCCACTTGTAAGTGTTCCTGCAAGTCGGAACGAACCTATCGAGGGTCCGTTGACCTCAAAAGTGCCCAGTGCATTGAAGCTTTCGGATACGACTTCGCTTTTGTCGGGAGCAGATTCGTTCACTATGCGTCCCGAGAAAGTAACGGGGCAGCCTGTTAGCTCGGGAGTAGTCGAAACCTCAACGCTTATTTTTGCGTTACCGAGATCTTTGAAACGGTGGTTTAGACCCATAATGTCTGAACACGTTGGAACGGATTCCGGAACCTCTGTTGAGATTTGAATTTGGTTTTTTCCGGGAGATTCATCACTAGATCCCGAAATTTCTAGGCTCTTTTCTCCGTTTGTTTCGAACCCATTAGCCACGACCGGCTCATTTTTTTCGGTGTCGATTACCAACGTGCCACATTGATCTTTGGGGATCAGCGTCTTCCCGTCTGGGCCAGTTTTCCCGGCAACAACTGAAGCAGTATCTGAGAGAAATAAATACTCAACGCCTTTGCCAACCACATATCCGCCAGCACCCGCAATAGTAAGTGTCGTAAGAGTGGGAACCACAACACCTGCTGATAGGGCCGCAGCAGCGAAAGCGCCGAAAACACCGGCCGCTTGACCTTTGGAGGCGTTCACAACGAGAGAGGGCATGATAGATGAACTGAGAACCTCTCGTACGCGTAAAGCTTTAGCTATTCCTTGATTGAGTTCGTCTCCACCGCTCTTTTTTTCGGCTTCACCCTCAGCTTCGATACTCTCTCTTACAACGTTGCCGATCTTCGCCGTTGCTCCCACTTCTTTCAACCCTCCGAGTCCAAGCGAACCCAGTCCTGGGATTAGCCCGATTAAAAAATCACTCACCTTCTCAGTGATACTTTTTGGTGGGCAGTTACCTGTACCGCCATCTACTTGTGCCAAAAGAAGCGTCGAGGAATCAGATGCGCTGCTAGCAAGGCTCGTGAAGCCGGAAACAGCTAGCCCGTCGGGAAGCCCTAAATTTTTCTCTCGTCCAGTATGGGCAGAATATTCATTAAGTTCGTCAACGCTCTCAGCGACGAGACCAAACAGAGTTAACTCCTCTACAAGGGCGTCCCAAGCGTCAAAAACACGGTCGACAGCGCTTGCTTGACTTATTTGATCACCGTTAGCTCCTGCATCGAGGACTTCTAGTGCTTCTTGCCGAGTTTCGGCGTACTGCAAGAACGCAGAAACAGTCGAAGAGACTGACTTATCGAAATCGTCAAGGTCGTAGTCCCCGTCGACGCCCATGTTCAGCCAATCTGGCCATTCGATATCAGTGGCCCAGTCCTGGTCGACAACCCACTCGCGC
>DKNM01000144.1:24024-31520 GCA_002470695.1 Candidatus Neomicrothrix sp. UBA7388 | reverse complement strand
GTGACTCCTGGGTTGTAAACGGGCAAAAAGGTTTGAACAACATGGCCCATCTTGGAGATTGGGGAATGCTTGTAACCCGCACAGATCCAGATATGCCAAAGCACAGGGGTATGACTTATTTCGCGCTAGATATGAAAACCTCGGGCGTTGATGTTCAACCCTTACGTCAGATCACAGGCGAGGCCGAGTTCAACGAAGTCTTTCTTACAGACGTCCACATACCCGATGAGAATCGGATTGGGGATGTTGGCGACGGGTGGCGTGTCTCGCTGACGACATTAATGAATGAGCGAAACGCTATTGGTGCAGGTAGCGGCGGAGGGCCTCCCAAAGCGGGCTCGGGACCAGTGTCGCTTCTTACCAGCATGTGGCGCGAAACACCTGAACACTCGCGAGACTCCGTAACAAAAGACCGAATGATGCGTCTCTATGTCCGTTCAGAGGCACAACGTCTAACAAATATCCGGGCGGGCCAGAATCGCCGTAAAGGAAACCCTGGACCGGAAATGTCAATTGCGAAGCTTGCATTTGCGGAACTGAATCAGGATCTGTTGACTGCCGCAGTTGACATGATGGGTATGGCAGGACAAGTTGACTACGACTACACCTTCCGTAGACCTGAAGATTTATCGGTCGATGGATCGGAAAATGGTATTCAACACGGCTTTTTGCGGGTACGAGCAAATTCCATCGAAGGTGGAACCTCAGAAATAATGAGAAATATTCTCGGGGAACAAGTTTTGGGCCTCCCGGGAGAACCTCGGATCGACAAGGACGTACCTTGGATCGAGGTTCCTAGAAGTTGAACTCTTGGCTTTGAGCTATAGCTCTAGCAAATTCCTGATAACTGGTGCCCATGTCAGCGTTCCGGGTCGATGGGATGTAATTGACCTGCCGAGTTGTTGCGCTCGCGGGTGCCCGCCCGAAACCATTGACAACTGCTGAGTGCATCGAATGCTTCCATGGTTGCCTCTGGTCATCGGTTCACCCCGACCAAACATCCGCTGCGGCTCAGTCCAAATCAATAAGACGTCGTTCGCAACACTCACTCCGTCTTCGATGCCTTCGAAATTAAGAATTTCTTTTCGTAGTACTTCGAACTCGCCATCGCCTATATCTTCGGAAGCGCAAACGATTGCTCCTGTCCCATCGTTACGAATATGTACTGGCCAACCGAGCTCTTTTGCGTGATCCCTTAAGTTGACACATTCAGGATGCTCGGTGGGTTCCTGGCAATGATCGCTAACCGTTATGAGAATTGTCTCGTCCCACTGAGGTCTTAGGAGCTCTATGAGGAACCCATATGAGTCGTCGCTCTTGGTGTATTGGTGAATTGTCTCTTCGGAGTGAGGACCGTAGCAATGCATAGACGTGTCCGGCTCATTTAGGTGGAGGAGAATAAAATCCGCGTCTAAGTCGGCGTTGCCTGCCGCCTGAATAACGGCATCATCGGTCGGATAACCGTAGGCGTCAAGGGGTGCTCCGGGGGGAGGATCTCCCTTGGGTGGCCACGAATAATCGCAATCCAAAGCGCCCATCGTTCTTAACAACTTGTGATCGCCAACAATGGCGACGGTTTTGAGTTCTCGAGCAGCGCATTCTTGGATAATCGTTGAGCCACGAGGTCCGGAATCGTAGGTCTTCATGAACTCGCCGTTGACCCATGCCCAATTGCCCCAGTGCCCCGTTTGGGTTGGCGGAAGCCCGGTCATGAACGCAGCATGATTTGAATAAGTGACTGAAAGCATAAGTGACTCGCCGCCGTTGGGAGCGATATACCCGCCAAGTCCTTGCTGCCAGAGATTTGGCGTCGCAGTTTTGCTGAGTGCTGCATGAGGAAATGCATCGATAACCAAAAAGACAACTCGCATATCTTCACGGTATGCGACGCGAGAGGTCTAATCGGTCTACCTTGAAGGGATGAGCGAATACTTAGACCTCGAACAGCACGGACATGTAAGCGTTATCACTCTTACTAACGGTGAGAATAGATGGACGACGACTATGGTTAGAGAACTAGGTAGTGCCCTAGATGAGGTTGAAAAAACAACTGGTCCTCATGCGCTGGTTACAGCTTCCTCTGATCCTAAATTCTTTTCGAATGGACTCGATTTAGATTGGATTACTAGCGCTGGAGAGCACGTTGGTGGGGACCGAAAAGTCTTTGGCGATGAGGCTATGAAGCTGTTCTCTCGGTTGATTACGTTTCCGATGCCGACGTTGGCTGCGGTGAATGGGCACGCATTTGGAGCTGGCTTCATGTGGGCGATGTGCCACGACCAGAGGGTCATGCGTCGTGACAGGGGGATGATGTGCGCGAATGAGGTCGAAATCGGCATGGCGATTCCGGAGCCAGAGCTAGCGCTGTTTCATCACAAGCTCCCGCAACACGCGTTTTACGAAACAGTGCAGTTTGCTCGCCGTTGGACAGGTGAGGATGCCTTTGCTACGGGCTTTGTGCAGGAACTTGCGGATGAGGACCAGGTAACGGAAACGGCTGTTGGTCGAGCTGAGGAGTTATCACGATTCGGAGCGAATCGTGAGGTGTTTAAGTGGCAGAAGGAACACATCTGGGGACCTGATGCTGCGATCAATCGAACAGATGGACCCGCTCACATGCTCCACAACAACTCCGACTATCCCCATCCTCCCAGGTTCTCTTGAGGTTCGGATAATCACTCATCGAGCTTAAGTCCAGAGAACACTTGGATTAGCTAAATAGCGAGTCGTCGGCGTGCCCGCGCTGCTCCGGCTTCTTCTAAGGTTTCGCAGCCAGCCGATACGCATCGCCATCTCTGTGCATTGTGCCAGCGGTTGGAGTTCCAAAGTGAGTGCCTATTATTAGGGTTTCGCCGTCCGCCCAACGCTCGAACGCGTCCCAACGAGTTTCACGAGCTAAATCGGGATCGGTATCGAAACTTGAACTCAGCTCGGGTTTCGCTATTTGGATAGGACTATGCGTCATATCGCCAGTGATTACAGCTTTCTTGCCCTTCGACTCTATTCGCACACTGATATGGCCAGGAGTATGACCAGGAGTTGATTCGAAGCGCACAAATTCTCCGATCGTATGATCGGCTTTCACGAGATTCGCTAACCCGGCGTCTTGGATAGGTGCCACTGAGTCTTCGAATACTGAGTCGCCGAAAAGATCTTCGGTGGTTGACCAATGGTCGAACTCGGTGCCCACAAACAGGTACTCGGCATTGGGAAATGTTGGCAGCCATTGGCCTTCCACTAGTCGAGTGTTCCACCCCACGTGGTCGACATGTAGATGGGTGCAGATTACGTGAGTGATGGACTCAGGGGAATAGCCGGAATCAGTTAGTAGCTCGAGAAATGGTCCTTGCTGCTCGTGCCACAAGGGATTACCTCGTTCCTTGTCATTCCCGACGCAAGTGTCCACCGCAATGCGTTCTTTCCCTGTATCAATCACGCAACAGTGAATCTTTTGCAGTAAGTGTCCCTTCTCTCCCACGAAAGGCTCGAGCCAAGGTGCGCGCTCACGCAATTCGAGCACTCCGTCTTTGTCGATGGCGGAAAACATGAATTTAGGGGAGGTGGGGTCCGAGGATTCTGGAACCGATGTAATCGTTACGTCCCCGATTTGCCATTTTAAAATGTCATCGTGCATGAATCGAAGATAGCGCTGTTAAGCCTGACACTTCGGGGATCTTTGAAAGAACCTCTATGAAGGTGCATGAGATCGGGTTACCAACTCTTGAGAGATCCCGGTTGGCTGTTCAAGGCAAAGCTTCGCGGTAGGGGAAGCCATCGAACCCTAGCGACTCGTACCTAGCCTCAACATAACTCACAGTTTCGTGATCCCAATAGGGGTCGCCAGGCGGAGGGAATCCCAATACGGCTCGTTGCTCGATGGTGCTCTGCGCGATGAGGCGTTCCATGCGTAGATCTGGCTTGTACATAGCCCACGCCCACCCCGGGTGGAGATTACTGATCCAGGATGCTTCGGCCTTACGGAAAGTCAAGTTTTGGGCAAATCGCACCGTGTCTCTGTGCAGCGGTGTGCCCCGGTGCCAAACGTCGTGGCGGTAGAAGAGGACAGAGCCTTTTTTGTGCTTTGTGTATTTTTCTCGCTGGTAAAGGCTATTTCTAAGCTTCGCTACTTCGGGTTTGTTTCGAAGAAACCAGGATTCGGCCTGCGATCTGTCGTTAATCCAGGGGATGTCGCCAATTCCCGGCGAGTGCACAAGAGGCGGTAAGTAAGCTTCGTCATCAGACCCTGCCCGAGGGACTACGGCTGTCGAGCCTCCAGCCTCCACTTGGCCCGACAAGTACACGATTATTTCCACTGCCTCTGGTTCATCCCATTTAGGGGGATGGGTGAGAGTGTGGTTTGGGTAATCCATGTGGATTCGCTGATCTTGGTTGTTATAGGCGTCGTGTTCATTGCCAGTGCCGTATTTTGCCCAAAGATCAGATTGTGTGAGCCTGAGACTTGTCACAGGAACATCGAGTAATTGGGCCGAAGCCATCAAAAGCCTCGGATGAAGGGTTAAATCATTTAGAGAAACGCTGCTGCTTGGAAATACCATTCCTTCACCGAAGTCGGTAATTTGCGCTGCTTCCTTAGAGCCAATCCCGGGGAATAGCTCCTTAGCCTCTGCAAGCAAATTATTTAGAAGGTCGGGTGGGATTAGGCCGTCAATTAAAGTAAATCCTTTAGTGCGCCACTGTTCAATTTGGAGACCAGTCAATGGTTGACTACCGCTTTGGGCGTTGGAGGGCTCTAGAAAGCTTTCATTGGTCGTTTCCGTCGCCGGTGTTGTCAACGCGGGTCTCGCCCAATAAGGGCCAGAAATTTGTCAGATGCACTGGCATCCTGCGCTATTGCGACTTCGTCGGAGATTAATCCCCACTTGTGGAGTGTCTCGCGCATCCCTGAAATCACCTCGTGGCTCACGGAAGCCAAATCGTCGGGAATGTGAGCTGCAATCCCTACGGCGCTTGCTATGTCCCAAGCGTGTGTCATTGGGTCCCATTGAACAACCTGGATCCATTGGTCTACTGACATTGGACCGAACCAGAACTTGCCTTCGCGATCTAAAATTCCGGGCTCATCCAATTCAGCTAAAACGCTGTCGCGGGTTTGCGTCCAGGCCGCAACGGGGTTGTCTGCTGACTCTATTGGCTCTGGTGGGACGGTTTCTCCACTTTGCAGCGTGGCGGCCATCGCTTGTAGGACACCGCATTGGTGGCGAAGAACGTCCTTGGCGGTCCACCCGTCGCATGGTGATTGGCTGTCCCATTTGTCGTTTGGTACTCGGTGAACAACAGCGTCGAACACGTATATTGCGCGGGTGAAGTTTCGCTTATTCTGGCTCATTGGTTCTCAATCATTTTGGGTGCTTCTAATAAGTTAGATCTAAATCAATCTCGGAGATACACCCTTAGGCCGCCTAACGAGACCTCGTCGTCGCTGATAACACAATCGCGTTGCCTGGCGCCCTCGAGAACCGCTTCTCTATCATTGCAAATCAAGTCAATTCCCCCGAGGCCTTCACCTCTACCGTCGATGGCTTCCACGAAGCGGATCGTGGCGTTATCAAACACAATTGTCGGGTTCCCGGAATCCCCGACAATTACATCGAGTTGAGCGATCTGGGCCCATCTACCTGCGAGTCTTTCAGGGTCGGGTGCTTGAAGCTCTGCAGCAGAAATACCCGCCACTCTTTCGGTTCGAGAAAAAGACGACCAGTCAGATCCCGCCGGCCACCACGAACCACCTAAATCCTCAGCGTCTGCTGTCTTCATCTGGTCCATTTCGAAGAAGCTTCCGCCGGTGTCAGCTGGGTGAAGCTGAATTCCTTCGAAATTAGCTTTGTCGTACTCCATGTGATTAGCAATGCGTACGTCGATGTCTTCGACGTGAGTAATTCGGGCGGCGACGTCATCTACTTGGTTGATGACCATGTAGCCGCTATCACCGCCGCGTCGTTGGATATAGCGACCGCCAGCTGTGTCGTCCTTAACGGGCGTCACGCACTCGAGAAATTGGTTCCCAATTGGCCAAAGCGTGTTCTTTAATCCAAAAACGCCGACTCCGGGATCGGTATGGCAGGCCTCTACTCCGAGAACTGTTTGAACGTCGAGCGAAGTTTTGAGTAGGTCAGAGGTAACAACCGCAATTTGTCTTAATCGAATCCACATGCGCCAAGCCTACGGTGTTGTGTCAATGTGATGCCGGGAGTTATAGCGAAGTACTTTCCTTGCCGCGATGCCTAGATTTACTAGTTGTGCGGACCCCGGATAGCCAGTTATCGGCCGCCGGTCTACCATTACCGCATGGCTTTGCATCCCAATGGGGTTAATCACCTAGCAATATCAACACGAGATATGAAATCACAATTAACGTTCTTCGCTGAAGTGCTTGGGTGTCCGACTAAGGCGCTCTATTGGATGCATGGTGTCGAAGGCTGTTATCACGGCTTCGCCGAGTTGTCAGCGAACTCCCATATAGCGTTTGTGCAGCATCCGGAGAATGCTCAAGAGATTCAGTGGGGCGTCACGCATGCTGGGAATGGGGGTGAACCTGTTACTCGTGGGGTTATGCAACACGTAGCTTTCAATGTCGATACTTTTGAAGAGTTACTCCAACTTCGTGATCGGATTCGCTCCCACGGAGTCCAGGTTTTAGGGCCTCTTGATCACGGATTTATTCAATCCATGTATTTCGCTGGGCCTGAAGGGCTAAGTCTCGAAGTCTGCGTCGGTAGCGGTATTGATGCTGAAGCATGGGTTGACCCTGAGGTTCGGGAATTGTGCGGTATTAATGCTGAAGAGATGCAGGCGCTAAAAGAACCCGATGATTTTTTGAACCAGGGTGACCCCGTCGCAAATCCTTCATTCGATGAAAATAAACCTCACATGCATTACCCGCCGGGTGTGTTGGAAAAAGTAATGTCTGTGCCTGATGACGTGGTCTGGGAAAAATTTAGTGAGACAACCCCTCCAGTCAACAATCAATAGTTGATTTGTGAATCAGCGTTGATACCAGAGAGCCGCCGTCCATCGGTATTCGAAGTTCTTAGAGGATCTGAAGGGAAGCAATTCGACAGACCCTCGGGAGCTGAGCGCTTACTCACTCCGCATTTCGGAATTTTGTGCGTTTCAGCGCTCTTTTCTGCACTTGGCTTTTCGTCCGTTATCCCGACAGTGGCTCGCTTCGTGGCCACAGACCTTGAGGGTGGAGACCTTGAAATTGGCATGGCGCTGGGAGTCTTTTCGATTTCAGCGGTTCTGGCTCGCCCTTGGATTGGGCGGATCGGGGATCGGCGAGGCCGCCGCCTGTTGATAGCCGGTGGGTCCTCGATAACTGCATTAGTTCTAGCGGCCCACGCTCTCGCTGATAGCTATCTTGCTTTGCTGGTAGCCCGTTTCATTATGGGAGCAGTGCAGGGGGCATTTTTTGTAGGGACAGTTACTTTGACCACCGATTTAGCTCCTGCTGAGAGAAGAGGTGAAGCAGCAAGCTA
>DKNM01000144.1:5592-23632 GCA_002470695.1 Candidatus Neomicrothrix sp. UBA7388 | reverse complement strand
AGCGCGTTGGGGGTTTGACGGAGGGTTTTTGCTTGGCGGCTTATGTATGGGTGTTGCCGCCATCGTAGGCTGCTGGCTGCCGGATTTCGTTAGCAGTGAAGCCAGACAATCCGAAGATCCTGCAACTGCGATGAAGCGTAAGCTCCTCTACCGCTCTGCGATTTGGCCTGGCGTGGTGATGGCCTTGGGGATAATGATTTTCCCAGCGCTTCACGGGTTCATGCCAAAAATTATGGACGAAAGATCTTTGGGAGATGCTGGGCCAATTTACGCTTTGTACGGGTTGCTTGTTCTGATTCTTCGTTTGCTGTGCAGTCGTTTGCCCGATGCGCTTGGGACTGCAAAAACTGCAACTCTTGCTTTAGTCGGCTCTTCCATCGGAATGCTGATAATGGGTAGTTTCGTTTCGCGTTCCGGAATGTTTATAGGAGCGGCGGTTTTGGCAATAGGAGGTTCTCTCTTGTACCCGGCGTTGATGGTGGCTGCAGTGGATGGAGTGCCGGAAAATGAGCGGGCTCAGGCGATGAGCACGTTTACTATGTTTTTTGAATTGTCAGGTGGTATTGGTGGCCCTCTTCTAGGCGTAGTCGCTTGGCTCAGTGGTTCAACGGTCGCTGCGTTCTATGGAGCGGCGGCTCTGGCCGCCTTCGGGTTGCCAGTTTTGTTCAGTTGGAAGTCGCGGCACCCGGCGATCACTTAATTACCTGCTTGGGAAAAGAACCATGGTCTTAATCTCGTGGCGCTCCGTTGCCGACAATTAGTCTGCTCTGGGCAAGCTAGGTGCGCAGTTGTTGCACGCCTCGTAGTTTCAAGAAGGGTGGTGGCGATCTAAGAAGTCGATTACTGCATCGGTGAAAGCGTCGTTGTCGTCGCCAGCGACCATATGTCCTGTTCCGGCCACGTCGACGAATTCTGCTTCCGGAACCAACTCAAGAAAGCTGCGCACAGCGCTTGCGGTTACTAATTCTGACTGTCCGCCACGAACGAGAAGAATTGGGGAGGTAGTCGCTTTAAGTCCCTCGGACATAATGCGGCTAACACGTTCCATATGCTCGGCAAGAACATCTTTGTTTTGTGTATTGAAGCCCGGCTTTGAAGTCACGTAAGCCGGGTCCCACTTCCATGTCCAACGTCCATCGGGAAGCTGCTTCAGAACTCGAGTTAAACCACTTGGGTTGGTGGGCCGCTCCCGATGCGGGTTGTAAGCAGAAATTCTTTCTGCGGCCTCCTCGAGGGTCGCGAATCCGTCGGGGTTGCCTGACATGAACGCCATTATCTTTCGTGCGCCATCTACATCAAAGTGTGGGCTGATGTCGACTAAAACCAACGCGCTATATAGCTGTCTTGCTGTCATTCGTTGCGCAGCCAAACTTGCCATCCCTCCCATCGAGGCACCAACTATCGCTGGGGGTGATGGGAAACGCTCAAGAGCGTTAAGGATGTCGCGACCAATGTCTTCTGAATCGTATTTCTCTTCGTCGGACCAGTCGCTTTCTCCATGTCCTCGAGCATCAAGAGCCACAACAAACCGACCGCGATTGGCCAAGATCTCCGCGGACTTCTTCCAGGCCTGCCTATTTTGCCCTGCTCCGTGGCACAAAAGAACTCCAGGTTGTGATGGGCTGCCCCATTCGTCTGCTGTAAGTTCTAGGCCGTCTGCGCCTCTGAGTTTTACTGTTCTCACGAAGCGAGATCTTAGAGCTTGAGGAACTCTTTTGTGTTGCTACCAAGGATGTGTTGACCCGTCCCAACGCAAGAAGGAACCCGTGTTTTCCGCTGTCAATTGTTCGATGCTTTTCAGCATCCCTGTTACTGATTCCTCGACGCTAATATCGGCTGATTTGCCGCCCATGTCTGTGCGTACCCAGCCTGGATGAAAAGCGCAAACAACAATTTCTTTTGCGCGTAGCTGAGTGGCTAGCTGAACGGTGATTATATTCATTACCGCTTTAGAGGCCGCGTAAGGTAAATCATCAAAATTCGCACCGACGATCATTGACCCGATCTGGCTGCTCACATTGGCGACACGTGCACCGGGCGACAGATGGGGGAGCAGCGACCTAGTCACCAGAGCAGCGCTGAGACCGTTAACTCTTATTAAGTCCAGAGTCTTATCCATTGGTGCCTCAAGCACGCCTGCTGAACCCTTGGGTATGCCGAGGTTTGACGAGCTGGAACCGGCGTTATTGATAAGAGTATCGATTGGAATATCTAGCGCCTTTTCGAACCGTTCGACCGATGCCTCGTCGCTGACGTCGACTGGCAATACCTTTTGGGGGTTGAGATCTTGAAGGTCTCTAGCCTCGCTTGGGTTTCTACAGCCAGCGATCACAAAATCGCCCCGATTTAAGCACTGGCGCACGAGTTCGAGCCCGATTCCTCGATTGGCTCCCGTGATGACTGTGGTTGGCATTGAGGCTCCGTTGCTAAGTTGTTGTTGCTCAGGCCAGCGCTAGATATAGCATTGCGGCAATGTAGATCCCTAAGAGCAGGATCGCATCCGATTTCGATATCTGACGCTTAACTGCGCCCCGAACGTAAGCCAGAGTAACAGCGAGAACCATCGCGACTAGACCGCCCGAAGTCAGGTTCGGGTCTCCGATGTCTCCGGCGTTCACCAACCCGATTGCTGCGCCACCCGCAAGGCAATTGAATAAGTTAGAACCGAACAGGTTTCCGATTATTAACCCTGTTTCGTTTCTTCGCGCTGCTGCGACTGCGGTTACTAACTCGGGCAGAGAAGTGCCTAAGGCGACCAGAGAAAACCCTATAAATCCTCCACTCAATCCCCAGCGTTCGGCAAGCGTTGTCGCTCCCGACACCGCTAACTGTGCTCCTACAAGAACACCGCATAGTCCTACGATTGAAAGAAGTAGGCTGCGCCCGGTAGATGAAGTGCTCTCAGTCGTGGTGGGGGCACCCTCTCCGGGAGTTTTGATCAGGATAAACATCGCCACTATTAACAGTCCTAAAAGTAATGCTCCCTCTATAAGGCTGAGCTTTTCGTCAATTAGTAGGACTGCGAACAGGATCACCGAGGCAATCGATAGTGGTGCTTGCCGGCGGATTACCGAAGCACTGAGCACAATGGGTGTCACTAAAGCGGAGACACCCAGAACCAGGGACAGGTTTGCGACATTAGAGCCTACGATATTTCCAACACCCAGTGCAGGGTTGCCTCCCCACGCAGCGATAGTCGAAACCACTAGCTCGGGTGCGGAGGTGCCGAATCCGAGAACTATGGCCCCGACGACAACCGAACTCATATTGAGAGATCGCGCTAGTTGCGCGGCCGAATCAACGAATATATCTCCGGCCTTTACAAGTATGAAAAGCCCAGCCAAGAGCAAGACAGCAGCAAGTATCACTTCACCTCTAATGGTTGTTTCTTGGTGGTCCAAATGTGCGGGCTGTGTCTTGGTACTTCACGGCGGGCTTTAGGACCATTCCTTCGTCGAACTGCTCAACCATACTTCGTTGAATCTCTTGCCAAGGAGTATGGCTTTCTGGGTACGGAAAGCCACCTTGCTCCTCAAGAGCGACTCTTCTTTCGTTCAGTTGTTCTTCCGGAACAAGCATGTCGGCGGTTCCCTGCCTGAGGTCAATTCTTATTTGGTCGCCGGTCTGAAGTATTGCCAGGCCTCCGCCAGCGGCAGCTTCCGGGGATGCGTTGAGTATTGAAGGTGACCCAGATGTACCTGACTGACGGCCATCGCCGATGCACGGTAGGGAGTGGATGCCTTGTACTAAGAGCGCTGATGGAGGTTGCATATTTACGACTTCGGCTCCACCCGGGTATCCGATCGGTCCTGCGCCGCGCACAACCAACATGGAATTTTCATCGATATCTAAAGCAGGGTCATCGATCCGTTGGTGATAGTCCTCGGGCCCGTCGAAGACTATTGCGGTGCCTTCAAAGGCATCGGGGTCATCGGGGTTCGATAAATAACGGTTCCTGAACTCGTCGCTTATTACGCTGATTTTCATGATGGCGCTATCGAAAAGGTTGCCCGAAAGGTGAACGAACCCAGCGTTGGGGAGCATCGGCTCGGCGACGGGCCAAATTACGTTGGAGTCGCGCACTTTGGCTTCGGCACAGTTAACGCCGATACTTTGGCCGTTAACCGTCATTGCCTCAGCATGTGGCAGAAGTCCAGCGTTCATGAGCTCATTGACAACCGCAGGTACACCGCCTGCGCGAAAATAATCTTCGCCTAAGTACTCACCTGCGGGTTGCATGTTCACGAGTAGAGGAATTTCCAGACCTAGTTTCTGCCAGTCGTTGTTATCGAGAGGTACTGCAAGGTGCCGAGCTACCGCGTTGAGGTGAATTGGGGCGTTTGTCGAGCCGCCAATAGCCGAGTTCACGACGATCGCATTTTCGAATGCCTCCCTTGTCATGATGTCTGAGGGACGCACGTCCTCTAGGACGAGCTCGACGATTCGCTGGCCGGTTTGATACGCAATCTGAGCTCTTTCTCGATAGGGAGCTGGAATTGCCGCAGATCCCGGCAACTGCATTCCAAGCACTTCGGTGAGCGAGTTCATTGTTGTGGCCGTGCCCATAGTGGAGCAATAGCCGGTTGATGTTGCGGAAGACGCGACGAGATCGGCAAATTCACCGTCATCTATCTGTCCTGCGGCATGCATTTCGCGCGCTTTCCAAACAATGGTGCCAGAACCAGTTCTTTCGCCTTGGTACCAGCCATTAAGCATCGGCCCGACTGACAACGCAATTGCGGGAATATTCACTGTTGCGGCCGCCATTAGGCAAGCGGGTGTCGTCTTATCGCAGCCAATGGTTAGAACCACTCCATCTATCGGGTATCCCTGAAGGACTTCGACCAGTCCTAGGTAGGCCAGGTTACGATCCAGGGCTGCCGTCGGGCGTTTGCCGGTCTCCTGTATCGGATGCACAGGAAATTCGAAACAGATACCGCCCGACTCTCGTATCCCTTCCCTCACGCGCTTAGCGAGTTCTAGATGATGTCTGTTGCACGGGGAAAGATCAGAGCCGGTTTGAGCGATTCCTATAATCGGTTTTCCGGATTGGAGCTCCTCTCTTGTGAGTCCGAAATTGACATAGCGCTCGAGGTAGAGCGCTGTCATGAGTGGATCTCCCGGTATATCGAACCAAGCGGATGACCTCAGTTGTAAATCCTTCTTTATGTTCATTGTTGCGTCCCCAAATCCCCGTAAATGGTTCTAGTAGCGAGAGGAATAAGTTTGCATAAAGATTTCAAAAACATTGAAACCCTAAAGTAAATGCGGGAGTGTCAACCCAGTCGGCCTCTCGAGGAGGAAGGTCGTTTCTGTAGATGTCGCTCATTTGAAAGCGCAAATCAAACCCCTTATTTCTAGCTAACCGCATGGTAGGGGACTCAAGTCAGGTACGGGACCACTAGCGTGGTGCCAACGTTCAACTCGAGGGGACTTATAGCGGGTGTCAAGTTACGAGGTGTATGCCGTCAAATACGCAGAGCGCGAGGCGGTGCGAGCAGAACATTTCATTGGTGGAGATATCCACGACAACTCGCCTATGCCGATGGATTACTTCGTGTGGGTCATTCGCGATAATCATCAAAATACCTGGGTAGTTGACACAGGTTTTGAAGAAGACGATGCGACCGCTCGGGGGAGGACACTTCTTAGAACAGCAGCGGAAGGCGTGGCCCTAATTGGCGTTGATCCCGAAACTGTTTCCGATGTCATCATGACGCACTTTCATTACGACCATGCTGGCGGCGTCAAGCAGTTCCCTAATGCCATTTTTCACGTTCAAGAGGCAGAGATGGCCTTTGCTACCGGGCGCGACATGACCTCTAGGGCCTACAGTCACGCCTTTAATGTACGCCACATCCAAAACCTCGTTGGTCGGGTGTTTGCTCAAAGGGTCCGGTTTCATGAAGGCGACGTTGAGCTGGCTCCTGGATTGACGTTGCATCTGATTGGCGGACATACGCGTGGTTTACAGGTCGTGAGAATCGATACAGGGCATGGCGTGGTGGTGCTCGCCTCTGACGCAAGTCATTATTGGGCGAACATGGAAGAGGGAAGACCGTTCCCAATTGTGGATGACCTCTCTCTTATGGTGAGAGGCTGGGATAGATTGCGCGAGTTAGCTGGAAAAGATGGAGTGATCGTCCCCGGACACGACCCATTAGTTTTTGAGCGCTTCCGGGCCTCGAGTGAAGACCTCGAAGACATAGCTGTTCGGTTGGATCAAGGATCCTGAGTTTTCTCAGAAAGCAGGGTCCCCGGCATCCAACCCCAGCAGCACCCGGCCCGCAGTGTCTATCTGGTAAGAACCGACCATAAAGTGACCGGCCACAGCTCGAGTGTCATTTAGCAGGTTCATCAACTCGGATTCCTCAAAATTAGCCGAGCTCCCAGCAGCATCTACTAGATGTTGGATAGCCGATATGGAGTTTTGTACCGACCAAGAGCAACCCAAACGAACCTTCGCGTGAAGCTCTTCAGAAACTTGCCCGTCCTTTTCGGCAATTTTCCAGATGTTCGACAGCAAGTCGGACACCCAAGCCTGTCCACTGCCCACTAGAGCGTGTGCCTTCGCAATAGCTGATGCTGCATCGGGCCTTTCCCGTAACTCGCGTTTTGAGCTTAAAGGAGTCTTTTTGTCGGCGAGTAGCTGAAACTCAGAGATAGCGCGTTTCGCCAAGCCCGCCGCTACTCCGGTTTTAGGGAAAGGAAACCTCAGCGAGGATGGCAATCGATAAAAGGGAAGGTCAGGTATTGGCAGGGAATTGTTTGCTACAACCCCACACCATTGATCCTCAACAAAAAAATTGTCGAGAACGACATCATTAGACCCGGTGCCCCGCAGGCCGACGGTGTGCCAGGTGTCCTCAACAAAATCTGGATTGGGATCTACAACTGCGAAACACAACTGAATTGGCGAGCTTTCCTCAACGACACTATTGAGTATCCACTTGTCTGCCGTTGTGCAGCCACTCACAAAATTCCATCTGCCCGAAACTCTCCAACCACCTTTGGTGCGACGCGCCCGCCCTTTTGCGACCCCCGAACCCGCAAAGACCACCGAAGGTTCTTGCTTCCAAAGCGAGCGACAAGTGTCGATAGGGAGGTACGCGGACACTAATTCCGCCTCTTCGTTGCATGTCATCGCTACCCACGCTGTGGACCCGTGAATCTGAGCCAAACTATCGGTGAAGTCGATTAGACCTGCCGGGTGCAACTCGAGACCTCCGTATTCAACCGGAACCAAGAGCTTCATCAAGCCCAGATCACCAAGCGAACGAATCACCTCAGGGTCGGGTGATCGACTTTCATCTGATTTTTTGGCGCGTGCCGCGATTAGGTCGGCTAACTCAGGCAAGAGTTGATTTGGGTCTGATGAAGCTGCCTGCATGAACGCAAACTATCGTCTTAAATCGTTGCAGGAGGTAGACGGACGTGAATTCGGATCAGCAAAGCGCTAGTGGTCGTGAAGAATCTACTCGTGGGGGTCCTTTGGGCGGAATGAGAGTCCTTGATTTAACGGACCACCGCGGAGACATCGGTCCTTGGATTCTTGGAGAACTAGGAGCCGACGTCATAAAGGTCGAACCTCCCCAAGGCTGCACTACTCGCGCAGCCCTACCGATTCGAGAAGGTGACGATTCAGATATTCGGAGCCTGCACTTTGCCGCTTATTCCTCTAACAAAAGATCGATCACTCTAGATTCCTCGAAAGATGAAGACCGAGAAACTTTGAGGGAACTAATCGCAAGCACCGATTTTCTCTACGAATCTGGTCTGCCATCCGCAACAGAGGAAATCGGTTTTAGTCACGATGGTCTTTTGGAGATTAACCCCGAACTAGTACATGTGATAGTAACTCCGTTTGGATTAAGCGGGCCACGAGCCGATCGTCCGCATAGCGAGCTCTCGCTAGCGTCACTAGGGGGATCAGCGAATCTCCAAGGGACGCCCGACCGTCCACCAGTTAAGGCTTCGATTCCCCAGGTTTGGAGACACACAGGAGCCGAATCCGCGGTGGCTGGGCTTGTAGCCCATGCCCGAATGCTTACAACAGGTGATGGGCAACAGGTGGCGGTTGCCGCTCAGTGCTGTGTCACCTGGACCCTTCTCAACGCTATGGAAGCCCACGCTATTCAGGGCCACGATATTCATCGCACCGGAACCGAAATTCTTATGGACCCGCCCCTCCAAATACGAGTCGAAGCTAAAGATGGTTGGGTGATTGTCGTGAGTCGAGGTGACATTGCTCTCGCACTGGGTCCCTGGCTCATCGAAGAAGGCATAGTTAGCGAGTCATGGCTTGAAGAAGATTGGACCACCTTCGATCATCGAGCGATCAGTGGCGACGCAACTAGATATTCGTTTGGAGACATTTATCAGGCCGTCAGCCAATTGTGTGCCCGCTACCCGAGAGACTTTCTCATGAGAAAAGGTCTAGAAATGGGAGCAACTATCGCTCCAATTAACAGCGTCGAGGACTTGCTCTCGTTTGATCACCTTGACCTTCGACGATTCTGGAGGACCGCCAGCAGTGGTCGCGGCCTACAAGACGAACTGATTCCAGGGGGTTTTTTGTCGGTAGAAGGTGAACGCCTCAATGCGCTGCGGCGGCCTCCCCGAATAGATGAGCATGGCGAAGAAATCAAGCGAGAACTGAAAGCGTTGAAACCCAAGCAGAAGAGTGCGATCAATAAAAAGATGCTCCCCCTCGAGGGACTCAAGGTTGCTGATTTTTCCTGGGTTGGCGTCGGTCCTATTACGGCTAAGGCGTTGGCAGACCATGGCGCTGAAGTAGTTCGCATTGAATCAGGAGGACGGCTCGACCCCCTACGAGTTAATGGTCCTTTTAAGGACGAGGTTTTCGGCGAGAATATGTCCCAATTTTTTGCCACCTTTAATACTTCCAAACTCAGCATCGATATAGACCTCAAAAATGACTCCGGAGTCGAAATCGCAAAAAAGTTGATTGCCTGGGCAGACGTGGTTATTGAGGCCTGGAGTCCTGGGGCATTCTCCAGGTCCGGGTTCAGTGATGAGCTGATTAGATCGCTAAACCCGACAGCGATCATTGTTCATACCTCACTCCTTGCTAATGGAGGGCCTTTGTCGCCCCTAGCGGGGTACGGCTACCATGCCGCGGCAATCGCTGGTTACTACGAGGTCGTAGGCTGGCCGGATTTGCCGCCTGATGGTCCCTACCTTGCTTATACCGACACGATTTCTCCTAGGTTCATTACGTCGGCTCTTCTTGCGGCGATCAAGAAACGTAATGAGACGGGTAAGGGTTGCATGATTGAGGCTGCGCAGCTTGAATGCGGTCTTCAACTCATGACCCCGGAGTTGCTTGATTTTCAAATCAACGGAGTCAAGGCAACTCGTATTGGAAATCGTGAAAAGGACATAGCCCCTCAAGGCATTTTCCCTGTTGAAGGTGAGGACCGTTGGATAGGAATAACAGCCGGTGATGATCGGAGTTGGCGAGGACTTGTAACGCTAATGGGTGAGCCGGAATGGGCGCTAGAGGAAACGTTCGAAACAGTGATTGGTCGTCTGGCACATGTTGATTTTCTAGAAGGAGAGATCGCTAATTGGACCCGAGGCCAAAAAGGCAGCGACCTCGAGCGAGCGCTACTAGATGCTGGAATCCCGGCAGGTCTTGTGCAGAGAAGTAGCGATCTCTTGGCTGACGAGCAGTATGAGCATCTCAACTTTTATCGATGGCACGACCACGATGCTATGGGGCGAGTTCCTTATGCCGGGCATCAATACTCAATAACAAACTATGACCATGGCCCTCGAAGCGCTGCTCCGATGCTGGGGCAGCACACTTTCGATGTGTTGGCTGATTTGCTTGGCCTCGACACCGACGAGATCGCTGAGATAGCAATTAGTGGTGCGCTTGGATGAGGAATTTAAGCTTCGGAGATTTAGTTGACGTAGCAAGTGAGGTGGCTGAAGAGTTAAGGATTTGTGAGGAATCCATTGCTGTGTCCGAGTCAGCGGCGGGAGGGTTGGTCAACGCGTCTTTGGTGGCAGTACCGGGCGCCAGTGACTTCTATTTGGGTGGAATGGTTGTCTATACAAGTGCCGGTAGAGCACTCCTAGCGCAAAATGATCCCCTCCCCAAAGGCCTGCGCGGAGCCACTGAGGCATTTGCTTTCGAGCAGGCACGGAGGGCCAAATCTATTTACGGAGCCGACTGGGGCTTGGGGGAGACCGGAGCAACAGGTCCATCAAGTAACCCGTATGGTGATCCTCCGGGAAGCTGCTGGGTGGCTTGCAGCGGTCGCGACGAAGCTTCCTTTTCTCTGAATACTGGAGTCAGTGAACGATCGCTCAACATGCTTGAATTTGCAATAGCTGCCCTAGAGCTCGCGCTTCGCTCAATTAGGGCGTAGATTGCCATTCTGTGGAATTGATGCCGCTTTCTGTACTTGATCTAGCGACCGTGGCTAGTGATGCCACAAGCGCGCAAGCTTTGTCTGAAGCGACTCAGTTAGCCCAACTGGCGGAAGAGCTTGGATACTCAAGATTTTGGGTTGCGGAACACCACAATATGCATACCGTCGCGAGTACTTCACCGGCGGTTTTGATGGCCCATGTTGCAGCTTCGACTCAAAGCATCAAGGTCGGTTCCGGAGGCGTGATGTTGCCCAATCATGCTCCGCTTGTGATCGCTGAGCAGTTTGCCCTTTTAGAAGCTTTGCATCCCGGCAGAATCGATCTCGGAATTGGACGAGCGCCAGGCAGCGATCGCCAAACCATGGCCGTAATCAGAGGTTCTGCGGCTGCGTTGACCGCTGACGACTTTCCCCGCGACCTCATAGACGTAATGGGCCTGTTGGGCGACGTTCGCACTGACAGCGGATTATGGAACAAGTTCTCTGCCACCCCCGTTGCTACCTCTTCTCCGGCGGTGATTCTCTTAGGGTCCAGCGGCTTCAGCGCGCAGTTAGCCGGGGTGTTGGGTCTGCCCTTTACTTTTGCGAACCACTTTGACACTGGTGGCACTCTTGACGCGGTGAACTTGTACCGAGAAGCTTTCCGTCCATCGCCGATACTGTCTGAGCCATACACGATCGTTTCCGCATCTGTTATGGCCGCCGAAGCACACGAGGAGGCGGAAAAACTAGCAGCGCCCAGCCGCTTGAGAAAATATGGTATGAGAACTGGTCGCTTCTGGGCGCTTGTCTCACCGAGCGAAGCTCTGACTCACCCGGAATGGGAGCGAGCCAAAGCCATGCCAAGTAACGCTATTAACGGGACAGCGGAAGAAGTCGTAGAGGGTCTGATGGAACTGCGCGAGCAAACCGGCGCAAGTGAACTTTTTCTTCATTGCTCTAGTTACGGACTCCGAGACCGGATGACAAGTTTGGAGCTGATCGCTGAAGAGTTTGGTTTGAATCCAAGTCCGGCGATGGAACACGCCACTGCGGTGAATTAGGCCATGGGTAAAATTACGTCGTTGGGAACTCACTTCGGACCGTATCTGATCGAAAGTGAAAATAACGAGGTTGTGGCTGTCCATGGGCACGAGCTCGACCCGAATCCATCTGGTATCGGGCAAGCGTATTTGCATCGCTCCGAGTTGAGAGTGCTGAAGCCGTCGGTAAGGAGGTCTTGGCTAGAGCAGGGCCCAGGCGAACGGACCGACCAAAGAGGTAGAGAACCCTTTGTTGAGGTGACATGGGACGAAGCCGTGAATCTTGCTTCAGGAGAACTGAAACGAATTTACGGGTCTTTCGGTCCCGATGCGTTGTTTGCAGGTTCTTACGGTTGGGGCTCTTCGGGTCGGGTGCATGCGCCGAGCGCGCTTTTGTTTCGACTCCTCAGGATGTGTGGCGGCTACACCGATGTCTGGGGCACATACTCTTCATCAGCAGCTGAAGCTATTGTCCCGTACTTCTTAGGGATGCGGTACCACTCCGCTATCGGGCGCGGAACCAGTTGGTCAGTCATAGAAAAGCACACTGATTTGTTTGTTTCATTTGGCGGGTTGCGTCGGTCGAATACCGAAGTTACCTACGGCGGCCAAGGGACACACCACACGGAAGACTGGATGAAAAGCGCTGCCCAGAATGGAACCGAATTCTTAAATATTGGTCCCTTGCGTGACGACATCGATTTAGGCATTCAATCGCGTTGGCAACCTATAAAGCCGGGAACTGACGTCGCTCTAATGCTTGCGTGTATTTACGTCCTCATAACGAATGAAAGCGTCGATCAAGAATTTGTCGAAAAGTATGTGCACGGCTGGGATCGCTTCTCTCGATACGTGACCGGTGAGTCAGATGGAGTTCCGAAATCTGCGTCATGGGCCTCATCGATAACTGGAATCGACGCGTTGGTTATCGAAAACTTGGCCATAGAAATGTCTCGACGACGGACTCTCATCAATCTAGGGCTTTCTGTTCAGCGCGCCGATCATGGGGAACAGAGCTACTGGGCTGCGACAGCCTTAGCCTGTGCGCTTGGTCAAATCGGGCGTCCAGGCGGTGGAATTGCTTTTCCCTTCGGGGCGCAAGGCAACGTAGGCGCGGGGCAAGTGAGAAAGAGAGTTCCAGGGATACCGATTCCCCCTCGGCCCTCTAACTCGCCAGTAATTTCGGTCTCTCGCTTTCGAGAATTGATAGACCAACCCGGCGAAACCTTTAACTGCAACGGCGAGACAGGTGAATTCCCCGACATCAAGATGGTTTGGTGGGCCGGCGGAAACCCTTTCCATCACCATCAAAACTTAAGCCAGCTAGAGTCGGCATGGCAGCGACCTCAAACCATTATCGTCCAGGAGCCTTTTTGGACGCCTACTGCTCGGCGAGCCGACATTGTGTTTCCAACGACAATTCCTATCGAGCGGAATGACATTGGCGGCGCCGAAAATTTACTCATCTCGCATGCTCGGGCGGTTGACCCTCCAGGTGAAGCTCTTGACGATTACGAGATATTGGCAAAGGTGGCAGAGCGCTTTGAACTAAGGGAGAAATTTACCGAAGGGCGAACTGCTGACGAGTGGGTGAAGGTTCTCTATGACCTCTTCCGAGTCGAAAATGACTGGGCACCAAAATTTGAAGACTTTCTGGAAGCTGGGTATCTCCGGTACCCGGAAATGAGCGATATGGGGGTCAATGAGCAAGTGTTTCTTGAGGAGTTCCGCTTTGATCCGCGGAAAAATCCTCTCGGAACGCCGAGTGGCAAGATCGAACTCTGGTCGGAGCAAATAGCGGCATTTGAGTATGAAGACTGTCCACCCCACCCCGCATGGCTTGAACCCTATGAAAGGCTCGGGGGAGCTGGTTCGGATCGCTGGCCTTTACATCTGATATCGAACCAGCCGTCGGTTCGTTTGCATAGTCAATACGACCACACGCAGCCAAGCACTGGTTCCAAAGTAGCTGGAAGAGAGCCCGTAAGGATTCACCCAGATGCAGCAGAGGCGAGAGGCATCGTCGATGGCGATGTGGTTCGACTGTTTAATGACCGAGGTAGCTGTCTAGCTGGGGCTGTCCTGGACAATGCGTTGATGCATGAGGTAGTTCAACTCTCAACCGGAGCTTGGTATGACCCAGACTCAAACGGAATGTGTCGAGCCGGTAATCCTAATGTTCTTACTTTCGATAAGGGAACCTCGCAGTTGGCTCAGGGGCCTTCTTCTCACACGTGCTTAGTTGAAGTTGAGCGTTTTGAGGGCGTAATTCCGCGAGTCGAAGCGTATGATCCTCCTGAATTTGTTACCCGGCAACAGTGAGGACATATGGCTGATACGACCCCGACGGCACATGAATGGCTCGAAGGCCTTGCGGGAGAACTTGGGCTTCCCGCTCCCACGGCATCTGAAATCGAAGATCTCTTAAATCTTGCGGGGATAGCAGCACACAGCTCGGAACGAATTGCTGCTCCGATAGCTTGCTGGATGATTGGAGTTGCCGAGCTCCCTCCAGATCAGGCGCTAGCAATCGTCGAAAAGTACGAGAACAGACGCAATACTTGATGCATTACCTAGAATTGCTTATGTGAGTGATCGAAATTGGGGATTTAGAACTAGAGCTTTGCACGCTGGAGGCCGCCCAGATCCCGTGACAGGGGCTCGTGCTGTGCCGATCTATCAATCCACGAGCTTTGTTTTTGAAGATACAGCGGATGCTGCTGACAAGTTCGCGCTCCAGAAGTACGGAACGATTTACTCCAGGATCTCTAACCCGACCATAAATGCTTTCGAAGAGAGAATGGCGAGCCTCGAAGGGGGAATAGGCTCAGTGGCCACTGCTTCGGGCATGTCGGCGGAGTTCTTGACAGCAGCTGCGTTGGCCAGAAGCGGCGACAATTTTGTGACCTCCTCTGCGCTGTACGGTGGAACGCACACTTTGTTTGACGTCACTTTGGGTCGGTTCGGCATAACCGCACGTTTTGTAAATGGAGATGACCCTGACGCATATGCGGTGGCTATTGATAACGACACGAAATTTTTGTACACCGAGATAGTTGGTAACCCATCAGGATCGATTCCTGATTTGGAAGCAATCGCTGATGTGGCCGCCGCTCACGGATTGCCATTAGTTGTAGACGGAACGTTCGCCACTCCTTACTTATGTCAACCGCTCAGCTTCGGTGCGGACATCGTTCTTCACTCCGCTACTAAATTCATTGGTGGTCACGGCAACTCAATTGGAGGGGTTGTTACTGACTCAGGGCAATTCGATTGGGGTGGAGGTCGTTTCCCCGATATGACCGAGCCGGTAGATAGCTACAATGGCCTCAACTTTTGGGAAAATTTCGGCGAATACGCGTTTTGTACCAAGTTGAGAGCAGAGCAACTCCGAGACATCGGTGCTGCGATGTCTCCAATCAACGCCTTCCTTTTGCTGCAAGGAATCGAAACTCTTCCCTTTCGAATGGACGAGCACGTGGCCAACGCTCTCGCTGTAGCTAACTATCTACAGCAACACCAAGCCGTGAGTTGGGTCAGCTACGCAGGCTTGAACGATTCTCCCTACTTTGACCTAGCGAGCAAGTATTTATCCAAAGGCCCCGGAGCTGTGTTTACCTTTGGTGTCAAGGGCGGTAGGTCTGCCGGAGCAACGTTTATTGAGTCACTCCAGGTTATTAGCCACCTTGCGAACGTTGGTGATGCCCGCACACTTGTGATTCACCCAGCATCCACCACGCATCAACAGTTGTCTGATGATGCCTTGGCTAGTGGGGGAGTTAGCCAAGATATGGTCAGAATTTCCGTGGGTTTAGAAGACCTTGATGACATTATTTGGGATTTAGACCAGGCGTTAGAGAAAGCGAGCCGGGTATGACAGTCACTCACGAAGAGGTGCCTGGTTGGACTGAGCCGTCAGCGACCCAACGGCTTCGTCTGTTAGAACGAACCAGCTCAATTGCAATGGTAGGAGTCTCAAAAAACCAGGCGCGTCCAAGTAATTTCGTCGCTACTTATCTGATGAGCTCAAGCGCAAAATTTCAAATTTATTTTGTAAACCCTGCGGTGGACGAAATCCTTGGCCAACGTTGCTATGCCTCCCTGGAAGAGTTGCCAGAGAGCCCGGATATGGTCGATGTCTTTAGACGGTCAGAAGATTTGCCTGAGGTCGCCCAACAAGCGGTAGCCGTTGGCGCAAAATCTTTATGGGTGCAACTAGGTCTTTGGAGCGTTGAGGCGGCATCTATTGCTACGCAATCCGGACTTGATGTAGTGATGGACAGGTGTCTAAAAATCGAACATGCAAGATTTCACGGTGGCCTCCACCTGGCAGGCTTTGATACCGGAGTGATTGACTCTCGGATAAATCGCTAGCCCGAAGTAACCCTTTACGCAGGCACACTACTTAAGTGAAGTTCTTTCAAAGATTGAAGGCAGTCGCTTTAGTCGCACTTTGCCTAGCGCTGAGCTGTAGCCCCTCCGAAGAACGATCTACTGCAGCACCGGCTGATGTCAGCGAAGGCAAAGAAGACTTACTGCCGAAAGCGAACGATTTCAGGTACGAGGGAGAAGTAGCGGCGCCCGACATTCCCAATGGCCTTGACTGGTTCAACGTCGAACGCCCTATTTCCATAGCTTCCGACCTTCGAGGCAAAATCGTCCTTTTGGACTTCTGGACGCAAGGGTGCATTAATTGCTTGCATGTTCTTCCGGATCTGCACCGATTGGAGCAGGAATTTCCTGACTCGTTAGCTGTTGTAGGTGTGCACTGGGCCAAGTTTGACCATGAGCGTACGACTGACGCAGTGCGACAAGCGGTGCTTCGATTAGGCGTCGAACACCCTGTGGTGAACGACGACTATGAATATTTGAGACGGGCCTATCGGGTTAAGGCTTGGCCGACGTTGGTTTTGATTGACCCGCTGGGCCGAGTGGTTGGAAGTCACGCAGGCGAGGGCATTTATTCACTCTTTCAGCCCGTGATCGAACAAATGAGTCGCGAATATGGAACCGCTGGACTAATTAATGTGGCGCCAGTCGACAAAATCCTCGTAGAACGTGACCCGATTCCGACAGTTCTGAGTTTTCCCGGCAAACTACTTGCTGACGGTCCCAGCGACCGCCTTTTCGTAGCGGACTCAGGGCACCACCGACTGGTGATAAGCACGCTGGAGGGTCAGATAGTCGACGCTATAGGCAGTGGAACTCCGGGCTTAGTTGATGGGGTGTGGGAAGACGCTCGCTTTCGAGAGCCGCAAGGCATGGTGCTCTCCGAAAACGGTAGATACCTATACGTTGCGGACCGAGGTAATCATGCGATAAGAGTCGTAGACCTTGTCCAGCGAACTGTGCGCACCTTGGCAGGCATTGGGGAGCCAACCTTTCGCGTTGACTCCGGATTGCCGCTCGAAACTGCGATCACTTCTCCGTGGGACGTTGAGCGAGTTGGCCAACAGCTATTTGTGGCAGGGGCGGGCCGTCATCAAATTTGGGTTCTTGAGCTCTCGGGTGATGGTGAATCTGCTACTTGGCTCGACGTCTTTGCCGGCACAGGGGCTGAAGGTCTTGACGACGGATTTCGCCTCTCGGCGACTCTTTCGCAGCCTTCGGGTTTAGCGGTACTGAATAATGTGCTGTGGTTTACCGACCCCGAAGCGAGCGCAGTTCGGTCGGTCAACCTTGATGGAGACGAGCAACTCGAAACGCTAATTGGTGAAGGTCTCTTTGTCTGGGGCGACGAAACAGGTCGCCAAGAACTCACACGACTGCAGCATGCTGTGGGGATTGAGGTGCTCAACGATGAGCTCTATGTAGCAGATACCTACAACCATCGCATCAAGTCAATTGACCCTGAAAATGGTGCCTCGAAAGGAGTTGCAGGCAACGGTATCCCAGGCCTTTCTGATGGCTACGGCGAGTCTTCTCAACTCGCAGAACCCAGCGGCCTAAGCGCCGTAGGTGCGACACTTTATATAGCTGACACTAACAATCATCAAGTTCGAACCTTAGATACCAGGACAAGAACACTAAGTACTTTGGTCTTATCGAATCAACATCTGGTGCCATTAGTCCACCGAACCGCAGCCGATGAGAAAGTAATATTTCCCCAGATAGCTGTCGCTCCAGGTCAAGTTGACTTGACGGTAGATCTTGAAGTCCCTCCCGGCTATAAATTTAACGAGGAAGGCACCTTTGTTATGGATGTCAAGTTTAGGAATAGCGGAGAGTCCAGCGTCGTTGGTGCAAGCAGCTATCAGGCGCAGGGACCGGAGATTCCCCAAGATTTTGAGCTGTTTATCCACGAAGAAGATGAGCTCAGTCTCGAAGTAGATGCGACTGTCTTTTATTGCCCAGCGGTCGATGCAACCTTCTGCCTTCTGCGTCACTTTCACTATGTTCAACCGTTTACGGTCAGCGACGCCGGCGTTCGGACGGTAACCCTCGCTCATAGATTGCCATCATCCGAAGAACTTGACCTTAGTTTCGAAACTCTCGGCGATTAGCCATGACGAAGGTCTCGTGGGCATATCGTCTTTGGTGCGCCCTGATTGTCGGGTATCTCGGCATGACATTCCATGTCGAAAGTGGTGAAGCTCAAACTTCTATCGAAACCGA
>DKNM01000144.1:0-5201 GCA_002470695.1 Candidatus Neomicrothrix sp. UBA7388 | reverse complement strand
GTAGGCACCAATATTGTTCCGCCACTGGGAACTAGTGAGCCCCTCACAGACAAAGTACGCACGGCCTATGAGGGGGCGCCAGGCGCTCTCGGGATTTGGGTCGAACTATTCAACGGAACTCGAGTCGCGATTGGAGACCCCGGTCCTAGGATCTTCACCGCCCATGACCGACCACATGGTTGGCTGTCTGGACTTGCGGTCAAACAAATTATGAGAGGTCGCTGGGTAGATACGATCGATCGTGGATGCGTGGAGGAGCTTCCTCGAGCTGTGCGAATAGGCCAATTGTTGCTTCCCACTATGACTGAGCAGCAGCTAGGAGCGGCTGTTCAAGAAGCGCGGGATCACCAGATCGCAGGAATCTTATTTGCTGGGGGTGCCACCCCATGGGTCGATAGACGCTTGGAAGAGTTACAGGGTTTCGCGGACCGCATCCCGCTACTCTTTGCCGTTGATGAAGAAGGGGGGCGGGTACAGCGGCTTCGACACGTGCTTCCCCGATTGCCGAGCGCAGCAACGCAAGTCAACGAGCGAATCGAACTGGTTAGCCAACGTGCGGAGCGCCACGCTGTGCGCATGGTGGAGCTGGGGTTCAATATGAATTTTGCCCCCGTCCTCGACGTGGGTGCTGGCCCGGGCATCGGTGACCGGTCATTTTCTAACGATGCCAGCCTTGTCACCCGATACGGAATGGCAACAATCGAAGGCTTATCGGATGGCGGAGTTTTGCCTGTGGCGAAGCACTTCCCTGGTCATGGTGGCGCGGACGCAGACTCACACGAGGGGAGATCAATTGCTCCCACTCTTGGAGAGCTTCGAGAAAATGACTTGGTGCCATTTCGAGCAGCTGTTGATTCAGGAAAAACTGCGATCATGGTGGGGCATGTCGAGATTCCTGATTTGAGTGAGGGAATGCCAGCTTCTCTTTCGAGCCAAGTCATAGAGGGTTTACTTAGGGGCGAATTTAATTTTGACGGTTTAGTCGTAACTGACGCTCTGAATATGCAGGCGATTTCGCAAAGGTGGTCGATTGATGAGGCAGTGGTACTCGCTGTAGGAGCGGGCGCAGATCTAATGGTTTTAGGGAGTCTTTCTGAAGTCGAAGCTGCGTTCGCTGCTGTCGACAAGGCCGTGTATGAGGGTATGGTCTCGGTCGAGCGACTGAACGACGCAGCCGTCAATGTCTTGCGTGCAAAAAAACTCAACGCCTGCACTCTGATTGGACGCGTTAGAGGCTTTCTCAACTCGCCATATGACTGGTAGCTCTAAACGAGCGCACCAATACCTAAAGGCATTTCAAGACGTTCCAAGAGTAAGCAGATTTTCAACAGGCTTGTAGAGCTCCTCTAAATAGTTGATGTCTTCTTCGGTGAGTTCAAGCGAGCATGCTTCTACTAGTTGTGTTAGTTGCTCGATTCGAGACACTCCTATAACGGGTGAGGAAATACCTGGTTTCGAAAGTAGCCACGCAATAGCTATTTGCGCTGGCCTGCACCCTTCTCGATCAGCGAGATTCATAACCCGATCAGCTATGGCAAAATCCATTTCGCCCCTGTAGAGCGATTCAGTCCTAGCGCGGTCTTGGCCTTTAGAGCGGTTGGTGGTGCCTCCATCCATGCTCCCCCGATATGCCCCGGCGAGGATACCGCGTGCCAGTGGTGACCATGGTTGAAGCGCAACGCCGGTGCTTACGCAGTACGGGTTCATTTCTCGCTCCTCCTCGCGGTAAATCAGGTTGTAGTGGTTTTGCATGCTTACAAATTCTGTCCACCCGTTGAGACGCGCTGTCATCTGCAGCTCGGCAAACTGCCACGCGAACATAGAGGATGCGCCAATATGCATCGCCTTACCTGCTTTGACTACATCGTGAAGTGCTTCCAAGGTCTCTTCGATTGGCGCTGGGTGAGCACCGGGAATACCGTGCGGATGTCTATGAATGATCAGTTGGTCCACGTATTCGAGACCCAATCTTTTGAGCGAGTTGTCGAGACCTTCAATGATGTGCTTTCGTGAGAGACCTCCAAGGTTGGGGTTGCGGCCCATAGGCATGGAGACCTTTGTGTTAATTACGTACTCTTCGCGTGGGATCAGCTCCCTCAGTATCTGACCAACGACCTCCTCGCAAGCGCCTACTCCGTATATGTCAGCCGTGTCGAAATAGAAGAGGCCGGACTCGATAGCGGCTTCGAAAATTGGCCGAGCGTCATCGATGCCGAGAGTCCAATCTCCTTGATGGCCTCGACCAGGTTCGCCGAAATTCATTGTTCCAAGGCACAGCTTTGGCACTGATAGTGCCGTTTTCTTACCCAACTGAGTGGTTGTTAGCATTGAGGGTCCTTTTCCGGAAAACTTAAGTGAAGTCGTCGCCCAGATCCGAAGTCCATGATTGATACGACGCCGAGTACTCTACGACAATCGCGCAGTGGAGCTGGAGGCAGATTAGTGAGTAACTCAGTTTTGTACGAAGAACGTGACGGCATAGCGATTATCACGATTAACCGGCCGGAACGATTGAATACGCTGACGGAGGAAGTCATTGTCGGAGTAGCAGAGGCGATCGACTCTGCCAGCATGTCTGAACACGTTTCATCTGTGGTTTTGCGCGGCGAAGGTGCAAATATTTCAGCGGGTTACGACCTCAACGAATTCCTGGAGTCGGTAGATGACGCAACTGATTCTCACGTCTGGGACCCCGTTGCTGACTATCAATCCATGTCTTATAACGTGCGCAACTTCATGAAAGTCTGGGAATGTCCGAAGCCGGTGCTGGCCGAAATTTCAGGCTGGGCTATCGGCGGAGCCACCGATTTGCTGCTTTGTGCGGACCTCTTATTTATGGCCGATAATGCAAAAATCGGCTATGCACCGAGTCGGATTTACGGAACGCCGACAACAATGATGTGGATCTACAGAATAGGACTCGAGCATGCGAAGCAGTTTTTGTTGACGGGCCGAGTAATTGACGCGGACACTGCGTATCGCATCGGTCTGGTTTCCCATGTTTGTGAAATTAGCCAAATCTCGAAAATTGTCGAGAGTGAAGCCCGTCGCTTTAGGAATATCCCTAAAAACCAACTCGCACTAAATAAGTTATTGATCAACCAAGCTTTCGAGAATATGGGTCTTCGTACCACCCAGATGATGGGGACGATTTTCGACGGTATAGCGCGAAACACCCCAGAGGCTCAAGATTGGGCCTCGCGGATTCGTGATGGGGAGTTGCGAGATGCTGTCAAACAGAGAGACTCCGCTTGGGGTGACTATGGAGAGTCTGATAGTCGAAAGGAATGAATTTGGTCACTGGGAAGGAATTGTGACGGTAACGACTGGAGGAACCGGTTCTCGTCCGCTTTTTACTTCGTTAGAGACCTGCCGCCAAGTCATCAACCACTGTTCCCAAATTGGGCCAATCCGCCACTCGTCGAGAGGAATCGCCTTAGCTTTCACCCCGAAACGTTTCCAAGCCTCCGTGCGTAGAATATCGGTTCTGGCTGGCTGGCTTCCGTAACGATCCGGTACTTGATATTGGAACAGGGGTTCCAAAAAGGAATCGAGTAGTCGACCTGCGTTGCGCCGGTCTGGAGTGTTTCTGACTATGCCTGCATAATTAACAACTTTGATGCAACCACTATTGATGACGGCGACATCGACTTCCTCGGGTAGTTCAGGCATGAAGCGCACACTCACCGCTGGCATGCCAGCGGAGCCCCAAGTCAACGATCTAGGGTCGTCTTCGCTCTCCTGTGCTGTGGGCTGAAAGCGAGTGAACCACGCCTCTTCCCAACTGGGCGCAATTTCGACTCCAGATCGGAGCATTTGTTCGAGCACCTTTGGCCACGGCTCCACTCCTGCGGTGTTTTCTGGGTAAGCGCGTTCTAGAGCTACCAGGAAATAGAGTCCCATTCTGCTTTCGAGAGGGTCGGGAACTACTGCGGTTGGAGCGTGGCGAGGGTCGGTAAGAGCGCTGAAGCTATCTGGAGCCTCCAATGGTCGAGTCGGCTTGTCGGGCAGTTCGTCTAAGCGTCGTGGAAGACTCAGGTACCTCGATTTTGATCGATTTAAGCAGGCGGCAAGCTGGCTAACTGGGGTGAGTAACTCATCTTGCAGTAGAAGTGTTTCGTCAACATTCTCAATACCAATAGGCTTGTATGCCTCAACAAGCCGCTTTTCTGAAGCGCGCCGGCGCTCAAGGCTGTCGATTCCTAGTACCACATCCGCAACTGGATTTTCTGATGACTTTTCTAGGAGACTGACCATAGACGTTGCGTCTTCCTCAGTGAATACGAGCACTTCAATCCCGGTTTTAGCCGTGAACTCCTCAAGAGCATCTAAAGGGAGGTGGAATTGCTTGTGCGTCAGCAGCCGGATGGTTTGGGTGTTCGTCGCCGAAGAAGAACATGCCGCCGCGCCGATCACGAAGGAGAATAATGCGATGGAAAACCTCTTGAGCTTCACGTGGCCTCTACTCCTCAAGTTCAGTGGCGATGACCAAAATAATTCCGGACCGAACTTCGATAGTTGGCTGGGCGAGAATTTCGTTACTGAGGCCCTCGCTGCTGAACGGGGTGAGCGGAACCGCAGGACTTAAGTTCCACCTCAAACCCTCAGTGTGGACACGGGTGTCACCCTCTATGGCGATCAGAGTTATCCATGACCCCCGGCTAGTTTCTAATTCGAAATCTTGTCCGGCCCTCAGGGCGACAGCGCGACTATTCCCGCAATGAGTAACGATTTGATGCCCCAGTCTCTGTGTGGACCCCAATAGCAGCAGTCCGGTAATTAAGTGGTCAAGACGCCCGCTTCCCCCGGTGAGTATGTGGATCTGTTGAGCGCCCAAGGATTGAGCAAATCTCACAGCTAGTGCAAGGTCACTTGCATCTTTACCAGTGGGGTGCCTTTCTACAAGAATGCCCCGACTAGTTAAATACCCCTCGTCCGTTTCGATCGAGTCTAGGTCGCCCACGACCACGTCAACTTTAAGCCCCAGTAGCTGCGCATGGTGAAAACCGCTATCCGCAGCAATTACTAGTGTGGGTTTCGGCGCCGAGAGCGGCGAAGGAGGATGGGGACCTCCGTCAACGATCCACGTGGTGGCAGGATTCAAGTTAGATCGCGTTACCGGCGGTTGAGGCACGAGAACATGATTACTCACAAACCGTGACAAATCACGACGCTTGCACTGAAAGCGACCCCGACGATTG
>DKNM01000115.1:2051-3296 GCA_002470695.1 Candidatus Neomicrothrix sp. UBA7388 | reverse complement strand
TGCTCCGGCGGCTGAAGATGATGCAGCCGAAAACAAAGAATAAAGAACTTAATAGACGACGCAGCAATGCTGCCCGAAAATGAATTAGCAAGCTAGGAGAAAGAAATGGCAACCACCGAAGAGATTATTGAGGCCATCGGCAATATGTCGGTCCTTGAACTCGTCGAATTAAAGAAGGCATTCGAAGAAACTTTTGATGTCACAGCTGCTGCAGCTGCGCCAGTCATGATGGCTGCGGCCGCAGGCGGCGGAGACGCAGGAGGCGCTGCCGATGAGGAGAAAGACGAGTTTGACGTCGTTCTCACTGGCGCTGGCGACAAGAAGATCCAAGTCATCAAAGAGGTACGCGGTCTTACCAGTCTGGGACTCAAAGAAGCCAAGGATCTTGTAGAGGGTGCACCAAGTAATATCCTCGAAGGAGTCTCCAAAGACGATGCCGACAAAGCCAAGGAAGCTATTGAAGCTGCCGGCGGCTCTGTCGAAATTAAGTAACTACGCTCTCAGTTAGCGACCTACAGCTTGTTGAAAGTTGTTTCGGCCGCTAGCCTAAGCGCTGTCGTGGCTTTGGTGACCTCTTCCTTGGAAAGCACTTTTAGTCCGCGCGCGCCCCTGCTTCTCACGGCCGTTGCTCACGGTCGCAACTGAACATCTTTAGGAGATCCCGTTGTCTTCTCGCGCTGCCCGGGAACGGTATTCATTTGGCAACCTCGAAGAGGTCCTTCCGTTACCCGATCTGATCGACGTCCAAAAAAAATCATTTGACAGGTTTCTTGCTGTCGGACTGGCGGAAACATTCGCCGATATAAGTCCAATCACCGACTTCACAGGCAATCTTGAACTTGAATTTGAGTTCGATAGTGAAGACGAGGACCTCAAAGGCCCGCCGAAATTCTCGGAAAAAGAATGTAAGGAAAAAGACCATACATATTCCGACCAAATATTCGTGCGAGCTCGGTTCTTAAACCGGAACACAGGCGAAATAAAAGAGCAAACAGTTTTCATGGGTGATTTCCCCAAGATGACCGACAAAGGCACCTTCATAATCAACGGAACCGAACGTGTAATAGTCAGCCAGTTGGTCAGGTCGCCAGGGGTTATTTTCCAACCTGGCGAACGCTATCGACTTCGCAACATGCAAAAGCATCAGTTGGTTACAGGCACTATTCACCCCTACCGCGGTGAGTGGATAGAGTTTGATGTCGAGCACAAACCTGGTAAAGACGTCACGGCAGGAGCTCGCATTGC
>DKNM01000115.1:0-1658 GCA_002470695.1 Candidatus Neomicrothrix sp. UBA7388 | reverse complement strand
GGCTTCCTAGAGCAATTCGTTCAACACTTTGACTTCTTGGAAGGTCAATGGGAGACCGAGCGCGATAAATGGATGCGGTCCGAAGATGAGAGCCCGCTAGCTCCAACGCAAGAAGAAGCACTGATCGAAATTTATAAGAGGGCACGCCCAGGCGAGCCTCCTACACCAGAAGCCGCAGCTAACTATTTCAACAATGCTTATTTCGACGACCGTCGATATTCGCTTTCCAAAGTTGGGCGTTACAAGCTCAATAAAAAACTGAGCGCCGAAATTGAAAAGCTGGAAGACCTATTTGGGCTTAAGCTCGAGCGCCCAGCCACAGACTCCCAAGTGCTCACACGCTCTGAAGTTTTGGCTGCAATCAGCTATCTACTTCACTTGGCCAATGCAGAACCTGGCTACCGACTTGATGATCAAGACCATTTCGCTAATCGACGGATTCGCTCCGTTGGCGAACTAATTCAAAACCAAGTACGTATCGGGCTTAGCCGAATGGAACGGGTCGTCCGCGAACGTATGACTACCCAAGACGTCGAAGCAATCACACCGACAACATTGATCAATACTCGGCCAGTGACGGCGGCAATAAAAGAATTCTTTGGAACTTCTCAACTCTCGCAGTTCATGGACCAAGTCAATCCACTATCTGGACTGACCCACCGACGTCGGCTATCGGCCCTAGGCCCTGGAGGCCTTTCTAGGGAACGAGCAGGTTTTGAGGTTCGAGACGTTCACTTCAGTCACTACGGTCGCATGTGCCCTATTGAAACTCCAGAGGGACCCAACATCGGGTTGATAGGCGGTCTAGCGACCTTTGCGCGAGTTAACGAATTCGGTTTCATCGAGTCCCCATACCGCGTAGTGACAAAGGGCAAGGTAACTGACGAAATCCGCTACCTAACCGCTGACGAAGAAGAAGAGTTCGTAGTCGCGCAAGCTAATGCTCCACTAAATCCGAACAAAACTTTCAGAAACCCTCGAGTACTGGTTCGTAAGAGTCCACAAGGCGCAAGCTTGGCGGATCTTAAGCTCCAAATGGAACGCGACACTTACTTTGCTGCGACAACTGAAATTAGCTACGTACCTGCTGACGAAGTCGACTTGATGGACGTATCGCCGAAGCAAATTGTTTCTGTTGCTACCGCATTGATCCCGTTCTTGGAACACGACGACGCGAACCGAGCCCTGATGGGTGCAAATATGCAACGTCAAGCTGTTCCACTACTCAAGGCTGAAGCTGCGTATGTAGGAACAGGCATCGAAGCTAGGGCTGCTGGAGATGCTGCAGATGTCATCCTTGCAGCCGAGGATGGAGTCGTTGCAGAAGTTAGTGGCCAGCACATATCCGTCGAATACAAAAAGGCTGGAACTATAAGTCACGAATTGCTCAAATTCGAGCGCTCCAACCAAGACACGTGCATTAACCAGAAACCGATCGTCAGAGAGGGCGACAAAGTCAAGGCCGGAGCGATCTTGGCTGATGGCCCATCGACTGACCAAGGAGAGCTTGCACTTGGTAAGAATCTTCTCGTCGCCTACATGGCGTGGGAAGGCTATAACTTCGAAGACGCGATTATCATCAGTGAGCGACTCGTTAAGGACGATGTACTCACATCGATCCACATCCACGAGCACGAAATTGATGCCCGCGATACTAA
>DKNM01000138.1 GCA_002470695.1 Candidatus Neomicrothrix sp. UBA7388 | reverse complement strand
AGAAGTTGACCCGCCTGCGCAAACGGAACCCGAGGAGCTCTCATCGGTGACTGAGTCTCATGAACCACCACGACCGGCTCCGAAAGTAATTGAGTTATTCGACACACCTCCCAGTCAACGAACAATGGACAGCGGTGGTTCAGTGAATGCTGGAGACGCTCGGGGACAAGAGAGATTTGTGGATGATATCGATGGAGATGACAGCGATTGGAGCCAGTTCGGTGGTCCGGCACCGCATTGGCGCGAAGGGCGACGAGACTATGAGGAGCCGAAAACAGTGAACCAAGATGAGCGAGTCGTTACGTCGAATGGAGCAGATGAAGAGGTTTCTGGTTCTTCGGAGGGAACCGGAGGAAGAAACCTTCCTGCTGCCATTGGAGTTGGGCTGGCCCTCGCCGCAGCCTTCTTCGGCTTACTAAAAGTTGGATCGTGGGCAATTCTTATAATGGTGCTCGTAGCTTTGGGGCTAGCGGCACTCGAATTTTTCACCTCAGCGCAGAATCTTGGCTACCGGCCGGCGACCCTTTTAGGGCTTGCTGCTGTAGTTGGCTTGCCACTGGGCGCATACCACCGAGGTTTTGAGGCTTACCCGATTGTCTTTGCTCTGTTGCTTGTGACCGGGATGTGTTGGTTCCTTTTTGATGTCGAATCGCAACATGTAACCGCTAATTTGGCGGTTACATTGCTCGGGGTTTGCTGGGTCGGAGGCCTAGGTTCCTTTGCCGCACTAATTTTGGCGCGACAGCATGGCGATGCCATTCTGATTGGCGCTGTCTTGGGGACGATCGCTTACGACATCGGTGGCTACGTCATTGGCAGCACAACTGGCCAATCGAAAATTGCCCCACGCGTGAGTCCGAACAAGACATATGAAGGTCTTATAGGCGGGATGCTTTTGTCGATCGTGGTGACGACCCTGGTGCTTAATAGGTTCCCAGGTGTGTATCCGTGGTCGGCTTCGATGTTGGACTGTTTCTGGTTAGGCATCGCGATAGCAGCGGTCGCGCCCATTGGAGACCTCGCTCAATCGATGATCAAGCGTGACATGGGTGTCAAAGACATGGGCACATTGCTTCCCGGCCACGGCGGAATTTTCGATCGATTTGATGCATTGCTGTTCGTATTGCCAGCTACCTACTTCGTTGCTGATCTCGTTTTGAGTTGAGGGGTGCTTTGGTGACCAAAGTCTCGTTATTGGGGTCTACAGGGTCGATCGGATCTCAAACATTGGATGTGGTGCGGGCCGAGCCAGAGCGATTCGAAATAGTTGGCCTAGCCGCTTGGTCATCGGTGGAGCTGCTTGTTGAGCAAGCTAAGGAGTTTCGGCCTGACGCTGTTGCCATAGGGCGCATTGACTTAGTTGCGGAGCTTGAAAAGCAGGTCCCCCCAGGCACCAAGGTGTTGGCCGGCGAGAAAGCGTTTGAAGAACTCTCAACAGTTGGCGACGTAGTCGTTAATGGTGTGGTCGGTTTCGCGGGCCTTGGAGTGACGTTGTCCGCTTTGAGCGCAGGTAAACGTTTAGCGCTGGCAAATAAAGAAAGTCTGATAGCAGCTGGCCCGCTGGTGCGTCCCCTTCGCTCGGTTGATGGAGCTGAACTGATTCCCGTGGATAGCGAACACTGCGCCATCCACCAGTGCCTTAGAGGAAGCTCTAGCAACGAGACTTACCGTCACCTTGCGAAATTAGTTTTGACCGCAAGTGGCGGCCCATTTAGGGGACTCAAAGCAGATGAGCTGAGTGCAGTTACGGTAGACGAAGCGCTTGCTCATCCCACTTGGTCTATGGGTCCTAAAATTACCGTTGACTCTTCAACCCTTATGAACAAGGGCCTTGAGGTCATAGAAGCCCATGAACTTTTTGGGGTGGCTTACGAAGATATTGAGGTGGTAGTTCACCCTGAATCGATAGTTCACTCCATGGCTACCTTCACTGATGGCACGACGATAGCGCAGCTTTCCGAGCCAGATATGAGACTGCCGATTGCCTACGCTCTGGCGTTCCCCGAGAGGATCAGCACTCCGTTTGGCGCAATTGATTGGGGTCAAACTCGAGCGCTCCACTTCGAAAGTCCCGATCGTTCTACTTTCAGATGTCTGAACCTCGCCTACAGGGCTGGGGAAATTGGGGGGACTGCGCCTGCATGGATGAACGGTGCGAATGAGGCGGCTGTAGACTTCTTCTTGCAAGGCAGCATTTCTTGGTCGGAAATCTCGTATTCAATCGAAGATGCGCTCGAAAAGCATGACGCGCAGGCCGCAGATTCGGTGGAAGCAGTGATACGTGCTGATCGACGAGGACGTGAATGTGTTGCGTCGTACCTTTCAACTAGGAGTACTTAGTGCCTAGCGCCTTCGAATCGGATGATGGTCGCATTCAAAGTAGGACTCTGGGCGTTTTACTGGTGGTGGGCTCACTGCTTCTTTTGGGCTACGTATCAAAGGCGATGCTTTTGGTCACGCTAGTCATTGCTCTCGTTATCTTTATGCATGAGTTGGGGCATTATCTCACGGCTCGGATAACTGGAATGAAGGCAACAGAATTTTATCTTGGCTTTGGTCCAAGGTTATTTAGCTTTCGGCGAGGTGAAACCGAGTTCGGAGTTAAGCCAATACTTGCGGGCGCTTACGTCAAAGTAGTCGGCATGACCAACCTCGACGAAGTTGAGGAGAACGACGAGCCCCGAACTTATAGGCGTCAGACTTACCCAAAGCGGCTGTTAGTGGCGTCTGCCGGCTCTTTAATGCACTTTATTATGGCGCTACTCGGGTTGTTGGCCTTGTTCTTGTTTGTTGGAGAGCCGGTTACACAAGGCGATTCTTGGGAGATTTCGACGGTCGTGGAGCAAAGTGCTGATGGTGAACTGAGCGCTGCGGCATCTGCGGGTCTTAAAGCGGGGGATCAAATCCTTGCTGTAGGAAGCCAGCCAACTCCAGCGTGGAGCGATCTGGTTGATGCGGTGCGCAACCAGCCCGGTTCGTTTGTTCGTTTAGAAGTCCTGCGCGACGGGCAAACACTCTTTCGTGAAACCAAACTCGGTGTCGATGAAGACGGATACGGGATCTTGGGTGTTGGAGGTCAAAGAGCGGTGACGAACGTCTCTTATAACGCCCCCACGGCCATTCAAAAAACCATTTCGGAGTTTGTGATCATGGTGGGCCAATCCTTCAAGGGAATTTGGTCGATATTTGCGAATCTTGGAGATGTAGCAGACCGAATCTTCTCGCCTCCCAACGATCCAAGCGCCAACGAGAACCTTGAGACAAGACCTGTTTCGGTCGTCGGGGCAGTGCAAATAGGGGCAAGTGACCGTTTGAACGGTTCGGAACGATTGCAATTATTCGTAGCGTTCAATGTTTTCGTAGGCATCTTCAATTTGCTGCCTTTGCTGCCGTTAGACGGAGGGCACATAGCTATAGCCACTTATGAACGGTTACGCGAGGGTAGAAGCGGTCAGAGGTACATGATTGATACAGCCCGCTTAATGCCTATCACCTACGCAGTTGTTGCGTTTCTTGCGTTCTTCGGTTTAGGGGCTGTGTATTTAGATATTGCAAATCCTCTAGGTTTTTAAGTCGACCCGATCAGCAGGGTTTCGCGTATCTAGCTGACAAACTATAAGAGATGTTTGAGCGTCGAATTACCCGCAGTGTCGATGTTGGCGGAGTCCAGGTAGGGGCTGGGTCCCCGATCACTGTGCAGTCAATGACCACAACTAAAACAGCGGATGTAGATGCAACTCTTGAACAGATTTATTCCCTTGCAACCGCCGGCGCTGAGATTGTTCGGTGTACCTGCAATGACTTTGATGCCGCTGAGGGTTTAGCTCGCATAGTTCCGCGATCACCGGTACCTCTCGTTGCTGATATTCATTTTCAATACCGATTGGCATTGGCGGCTCTAGATGCCGGTGTGGCTTGTCTCCGCCTGAACCCTGGAAATATTCGCAAAGCTGAGCACATCAAAACAGTTGCTACCGAGGCTCGCGACAGAGCCGTGCCAATCCGAATTGGCGTGAACGCTGGTTCCTTAGATCCTCAGATTGAGGAAAAGTATGGGATAAGCGCTGTAGCTCTCGTTGAGTCCGCCAAGCGGGAACTGGGATATTTTGAGCAGGTTGGTTTTGACAATGTGAAGATTTCTGTCAAAGCGAGCGACGTGAAGCTCATGGTGGACTCATATCGCCTTCTGTCTGACTCCGTTGATTTTCCGCTTCATCTCGGGGTAACTGAAGCTGGCCCACCTCCTGGAGGCTTAGTAAAAGCGACCGCTGGAATTGCAACGTTGCTTAATGAAGGAATCGGCGACACGATTCGCTACAGCCTCACAGCAGATCCGATTGAAGAAGCTCGAGCTGGTCGCCAGCTTCTCGAGTCGCTCGGGTTGCGTGAACGCAGTGGCCTAGACCTCATAGCGTGTCCTTCATGCGGTAGAGCGGAAGTTGACGTCATATCGGTGGCAGCCGCAGCTCAAGAAGCGCTCGGGGATCGTGAGTTACCGATTCAAGTTGCTGTCATGGGATGTGTAGTCAATGGTCCTGGAGAGGCTAAGGGCGCTGACCTAGGAATTGCTGCGGGCAAAAAGCGAGGTCATTTGTTTGTTCGCGGTGAGGTAGTGAAGGTGGTTCCCGAAGACGAAATGGTTGATGCCTTAGTGGAGTGGGCAGAAAAAATTGTCGAGGAAGGGGTGGATGGCGCGCTCAAATCTGCTGATAAATCAGCCGCTGCGGAAGCTGAAGCTGACAGAGCGGAGCTCCTAGAACTTCAAGGTGAGGACGCTAATAAGTCAGAAGCCCTTGTCGAACTTATTAGGAAACGTTAACCGCTCGGAGCGCCCTACATTCGCGAAGTTGGGAAGTGATTCGGGTCTGATACCCTTTACCCAACAGGTCAGCTTTTTGCTGGACGTGGGCGATGCCCACGTCCTTTTTATTGGCCCGAAACATCTAAATCTCAGGCGAAAGTGGAGGCGTGGTGACTGCTAACTCTGAACAGCACCTGAAGCCTATTTTCGCGTTGGTAGAGCCTGTCGTTGAGGCTCGCGGACATCAACTCTATGACGTGCAACAAAATGGCGGCACGCTAGCGATATTGGTTGAAAACAATAACGGGCTGGGTGTCGATGATTTGTCGGAATTGAGTCGGGCCGTGTCGGGATTATTGGACGAGCACGACCCCATTCCTGGGCGATACACCCTGGAATTATCGACTCCAGGCGTTGAGCGCAAATTGCGGTCCGAGCGCCATTTTCATGGTGCAGTGGGCGAGCTTATTAATGTTCGAACAACTCCCGAGCCCGATGGTCGCCGACGTGTAGTGGGCACTCTGCTATCCGTCGAAAAAGGAATTATCTCCGTGCAGGACTCTGAAGCGGGCGTCATCAGCCTTCCGCTTGGACAAGTGGAAAAAGCACGCACAGTTTTCGAATGGGGGCCAGCCCCGAAACCTGGAAAATCGGCTGAAAGTAATCGATCTAACCAAAGAACCAAGGGAGGAAGTCAATTATGACTACCCCGGACATGATGGAAGCGCTGCAGGCTCTCGCAGCAGAAAAAGGTATGACTACCGAACTGCTACTCGAAGCTGTTGCGAACGGTTTGGAGTCGGCATACAAGCGAATGCCCGAAGCAGCGGATGATGCATACGTTGTGATCGACGAAATGTTCAATATTTCCGTCATCGCTCAAGAGATCGATGAAGAAGGAAACGTCGTTCAGGAATGGGATGACACGCCTGAGAATTTTGGTCGAATTGCTGCCCAAACAGCACGGCAAGTCCTAACACAACGCATACGCGAAGTGGAACGGGATATGAAATACGACGAATATGCGGGTCGGGAGGGTGACATAGTCACTGGCATCATTCAACAGACAGACTCTCGCTACACACTGCTTGATTTAGGTCGAGTAGAAGCGTTGCTTCCGCAATCGGAGCAGGTTCCTTACGAAAGGCCTGAACCCAATAGTCGTCTTAAGGCTTACATCGTTGAAGTCCGAAAGACTGCCAAGGGACCACAAATTGTCGTTTCTCGAACTCATCCGGGACTCATTCGAGAATTATTCAAGCTCGAAGTGCCTGAAATAAGCGATGGAATAGTTGAAATGAAGGCATGTGCTCGTGAGCCAGGCCATCGCACCAAAATTGCCGTCTGGTCGAACGATACGAATATTGACCCGGTTGGAGCTTGTGTTGGCGCTCGAGGGGCGCGCGTTCGCCAGGTAGTTAACGAGCTTCGCGGAGAGAAAATCGACATAGTCCCATTCTCTGATGATCAGCACGATTTTGTAGCGAAAGCTCTATCGCCGGCCAAGGTTAAAGAGGTTCGTTTCCACGAGGTCGAAGGTGTAGCCGAAGTTGTCGTTCCTGACCACCAACTCTCTTTAGCCATAGGGCGGGAGGGCCAAAATGCTCGCCTAGCGGCTCGGTTGACCGGTTGGCGGATTGACATCAAAAGCGAAACCCAAATCCTTGACGAAGAAAACGCCTACGCAGATGGAGATTGGGCAGAAGGTGAATGGGTCACTGATCCAGAGACGGGTGAACAAACCTGGGTTCCGGCGGACGGGAGTGAAGCTATGTCTGCGGACGATTGGGCTACTGCTGCGGAAGAGGCAGAAGCTAATAGTGAGGATCCATCAATTGAGACGTCGCCCATCGAGGACGCAGGGTCTACCGAAGATGACGAGGAAGACGCGCCAGATAGCGAAAATGTTGACAACTTGGAGCCGGAATCAACTGATCACGATGAGAAAACTGAAGAAGTAGGTGAAGAAGAGGCCATTAACTGACCACCAGCGGCCGATATAACCGGTAGCGTTGCTGTTCGGTCCACAGCGACTTAACTACCGGAACCCCGTTTATGTCTGCGAAGATGTAGAACGTAAGGAACCGGTCGGCGCTCAACGACTGAAATCACACTTAAGGAACACGTTTGCCCAAGAATCCACGGGTATATGAACTTGCAAGAGAGTTGGGTCTTACCAACGATGAAACTCTCGCGCTCTGCGAGGGATTGGGGATAGGTGTCAAGAGCCATTCCTCAAGTGTTCAAGTAGCCCAAGCTGACAGAGTTCGAAGGAAAGCTGAACGCGAAGGTCTAATCCGAGACGAGCAGCCGCCCGAGCCGGAAACGGCCAAGAAGAAAGCTCCGGCCA
>DKNM01000034.1 GCA_002470695.1 Candidatus Neomicrothrix sp. UBA7388 | reverse complement strand
ATGCTCATGAGGATAAAAGTCGATGCGGAAAAGTGTCAGGGGCACAACCGATGCTTTTCCCTTGCAGTGGAGCTCTTTGACGTAGATGACTACGGTTACGCAACAGAGATTGATGATGGAGAGGTACCTGTCGAGCTGGAAGACAAAGCCCGCTTAGCCGCCGCCAACTGCCCTGAATTTGCTATCTCCGTAGAAGAATAGTGACTCCACAAGTGGAGTCGTGTGGGTCTCAGGGCAAGTGTCGATCTGCTCTTACATCCTTTAAGTTGGGCTAATGGTTAAAAGAGACGTCTACACACATGGACATCAAGCAGCCGCAGTCAATCAACACGCTAAGAGGACTGCGGAAGACTGCGCAGCGTTTGCGCGAGGGGTAATTTCTTCAGACTCAAACATTTTGGATGTGGGGTGTGGCCCAGGCTCTATATCGGTCGGCTTGGCGAGGTGGGCAGCAGAGGGATCTGTGACGGCGATCGATTTGGGTGAAAGCATCCTTGAAGCTGCACGAAATACTGTTGCCGAATCTGGCGTAACTAACGTTTTGGTCGAAGAAGCTTCGGTTTACGAGTTGCCCTTCGAAGATGATTCCTTCGACATTTCCTATGCGCACCAGGTTCTTCAACACTTGACCGACCCCGTCCTAGCGCTTAGTGAAATGGCAAGAGTCACCCGACCTGGAGGGTATGTAGCTGCTCGAGATGCCGACTATTACACGATGTGTTGTAGCCCCGAATCAAAGCTCATTGACGAGTGGCGAAGGATTTACCGGCTAGTAGCGCGCGAAAACGGGGCCGAACCTGATGCAGGTCGGTATCTCAAGTTCTGGTTTGAAAAGGCGGGCCTTATGGAGGTCCAGTGCTCGGCGGATGCAGGCGTCTATGCAACAAAGGAAGAGAGAGCTAATTGGGGACTTTCGTGGGCAGATCGATGTCTCAGTACGAGCTTTCCCGAGCAAGCGGTTGCTTATGGGTTTGCGACAAAAGAAGAATTGAGATCGATCTCTGCTGGGTGGAAGAAATGGGCAACAGACCCTGACGGCTATTTTCACTTCATTCATGGGGAAGCGCTTGCCAAAGTTGTTTAAGTTAATGCGAGTCGCTGTAACTAGGAGATCATGTGACGGCACCCCTTCCCGATAACTTCCCAGCATTGGTGGCTCGTGCTGCTCGCGAGTTTGGGCCTAGCGAAGCAATATCCGACGGAGACGTCAGCTACAGCTTCGCTGAGGTGGCAGATCTAATTGATACAGCTTCGGGTGCGTTGGTTGCTTCAGGAGTGCAACAAGGTGACCGCGTTGCCGTTTGGGCGCCAAACTCATGGGAATGGGTTATCGCCGCAATGGCGGTGTTCTCTTCGGGTGCGGTTCTAGTTCCAGTGAACACCCGCTTCAAAGGGCGTGAAGCCGCATTCGTCTTAAACAAGTCAGAGGTCAAACTTTTATTCACAGTTGTAGGTTTTCTGGAAAATGATTATGTAGCCGACCTGCAAGACTCTGGAGAAACCATTGACTCTCTCGAGACCATCGTGGTTTTACGCGGTGATACGCCTGATGGCACCGTATCTTTCGCTGAGTTTCTGCAACGCAGTACTGATGAGTCACTCAAAGAAATGCGCGTTAGATCTGCTCAAGTTGTCGGCTCCGATTTGGGACTCATCATGTTCACGTCGGGCACCACGGGAGCGCCAAAGGGAGTAATGGTGGAGCAGGGTCCCATCATTAAAGGATTTAGCCACTACGCCCGCGAATTGGGCATGAGGCAAGGCGACCGAATGCTTATCGTCAATCCTTTCTTTCACGCATTTGGCTTCAACGGGGCCATTAACCCATGCTTTATGCACGGAGCGACAATGCTTCCACATCCAGTCTTTGACATCGAATCGGTCCTTGAGCGAATTGAACAAGACAAAGTGACAGTGTTCCCGGGTCCGCCGGCTATCTTCCAAAGCCTCATTAACTACAAAAATCTTGATCAATTCGATACCTCCAGTTTGCGCTCGGCCGTAACTGGTGCAGCGAGCATTCCGGTGGAAACAGTGGTGGATATGAGAGAGCGTCTCGGGTTTAGTACTGTCGTCACTGCCTATGGAATGACCGAGACTCATGGGCTCGTGACGATTTGCGCCGCCGACGACCCTCCGGAGATTGTGGCTAGTACAAGCGGCAAGGCCCTACCAGGCTTAGAGATCAAGCTTGTTGACGACAACAACCAAGAGGTTCCGGAAGGTTCCCCCGGCGAGCTTTTGGTCAGGGGCTACGCTGTGATGCGGGGCTATTTAGATGAGCCGGAACAAACAGCTGAAACAATTGATTCCGAAGGCTGGATGCGAACCGGAGACATCTGCGTGATGGATGCTGCCGGTTACATAGATATCACTGACCGCAAAAAAGACATGTTCATAAATGGTGGCTTCAACGCCTACCCAGCTGAAATAGAGAACACTATGCTGGAGCACCCAAGTGTGGGACAGGTCGCGGTAGTCGGGGTGGCTGACGAGAGATTGGGTGAAGTGGGTGCGGCCTTTGTGGTGTCTGCGCCCTCCGGACCACCGGACCTCAAAGAGCTTCAGTCGTGGTGTAAAAGAGAGATGGCCAACTATAAGGTTCCACGTTATTTTTGGCTGGTCGACGAACTCCCTCTGAACCCGTCAAACAAAGTACTCAAGACTGAGCTACGCGAAAGAGCCGCAATCAATCTTGCGCAGGAAGATAAGTGATCTGCCTCATCGGACAAATCAATTAGTTCAGAAAGTCGTCGTTTTCGGCAATGATTTTGTCGTAAATAGGCTGATAGCTAAACCACCCTGCGAGATGACTCCCAACTTGCTCAGCAGTATGACGGGCTACCTCGTCTCGAATTGGTATAGGGGCTCCTGCAGCCTCAGCTAGTAGTTGACTTTGGCAAGTGCGTTCCATGGTGATAAACCACCAAGCTGCCTCATCAACCGTGTGGCCCACGGTCAACAGACCGTGATTCTGGAGAATGACGGCTTTGTTAGCGCCTAAGGCATCTCCAATACGGTCGCCTTCGTCTGTGTCGAGTACTACTCCAGTGAAATCGTTAAACAGAGAGTGATCCTCGTAAAAAGCGCAGGAGTCCTGTGTGAGAGGGTCCAGAAGTCTTCCTAGGCTTGACCAAGTTTTCCCATATAAGGAATGGGTATGCGCCGCAGCAACCACATCAGGTCGAGCTTTATGAACTCGACTGTGGATTGCAAAAGCTGCCTGATTTAGCGGGTGTCGGCCTTCGACGATGTTGCCGTCGTGATCAACAAGCAGGAGATCAGATGTTTTAATGTGACCGAAGGGCACACCAAACGGATTCACCCAAAAGTGGTCCTCCAGCTCAGGATCCCTCGCTGTGACGTGCCCGGCCAGACCTTCCTCGAAGCCGAACTTCGAAAAGACGCGAAATACTGAAGCCAGACGTTCTTTGCGATGTTGTCGCTCCTGTTCGACTGAATCGAATGTGGGTGCCGACGGAATCATCTGGTCAATGTCTTGTGCTGGTTCGGTGGTATCGGTCATATAGCAAAGCTTAGAACGTCATCGGAGATGACGCATCTGAAGAGGATGTTTCCTTAGGAGTTCGCTAACGTTGCCGCTTGAGACACTTGAGTGCAACGGGGGAATCGTTGAGTGAGTCAGGGGCCTATGTCGGCGTTCGGATCATTGAACTAGCTTCGGGAATATCTGGTCCCTACGCGACGCGTTTTTTGGCTGATCAGGGTGCTGATGTAATCAAAGTTGAAGATCGCCTGGGTGACCCATACCGGAAGAACCCTGGTTTTCATGCGCTTAACCGCAACAAGCGTTCCGTGGTGGTGACGAACAAAGAACCGCTTATTCGTAGCGGCGACGTCGTCGTGGTGGACGATATTGCAGAGGTTGACTTCGTTCGATCTATTGCTCCGGGAGCGATTATTGTTTCTATGCCAATCTGGGGATCAGTTCCAACGTCTCGCGGCGTTTGGGGCTCCGGAGAACACGTTTCGGCAACAACCGGAATTGCTTGGAACCAGGTTAGTTGGACAGAGGGACCCGTTCAGGTGGTGCTTCCATTATCGCAATACGGTGCCGGGATGCTTGGAGCACTAGCAATAGCTGCAGGTCTCTACGCTCGCGAAGTTCACGGCTCAGCACCGCATTACGAGGTTTCAGAGATTGCTGGCTCCGGAGCGATGCAAATTGGAGACTTTTGGCTCCCCGGAACTCCGCAAGAGCGCGATGGGGCAAGTCCGTTGGGGCCAGCAGGACGGGCACCTGCCTATAGGCCCTTCCAAGCTGCCGACGAAGAATGGCTTTTTGTCGCATGTGGTACGAGACGATTTTTCGAAGCGATGCTGCGAGCTATTGGCCGCATGGACCTTCTCGGCAGTCCCGATCTACCGAATCCTCCCTGGGGTCTTATTGAGCCCGAGCCCCTGGCACTCATTACTCCGGTTCTGGAAGAAGCTTTTAGGGAGAAGGACAGAGCCTCTTGGATCGAAGTTCTTCGGACCCACGATGTTCCATGCCAACCGATTCAGAGTCGAGAGGAGTTCGTGAACTCAGAGTTAGCTGCATCGAACAAGGTGATGGACTCGATAGAACATCCCGAGCTCGGGGTGTTGGGCATGCCTTCTCAGCCCCTACATCTCGAGGAATGCCCCTCAGCTCCGATGCGTCGAGCGCCTGAGATTGGAGAGAACACCGAAGCAGTTCTTAAAGAGAAGCACGAACCAGGCACCGGCGCTGGCCAAGGTGGGCCGCCGTTAGAAGGAACACGGGCTATCGATTTGGCGTCATTCATCGCAGGCCCAGTTATTACGAGACATCTCGCAATGCTGGGGTCTGATGTGATCAAAGTAGAGTCGCCTGATGCTGACCCGTTTCGCGATTTCAGTCCTCATTTCAATGGATGGAACCAAGGCAAGCGAGGCATAGCGCTGGATCTAAAGCGAGTAGAAGATAAAGAATTCTTATACAAGCTCGTGGAGGCGGCAGACGTTGTGGTGGAGAATTTTCGCCCGGGCGTAGCGGAGAGACTTGGCTGCTCGACCCAGGAACTTCGAGCAGCGCGTGATGATCTTGTCCTAGTGAAAAGTCCGGGGTATGGAGCCGATGTGTCCCGAGCCGATCAACCTGCTTTCGACCCTCTCTTGCAGGCCCTTGGCGGCATGATGGTTGCCCAAGGTGGTGACGGGGAGCCAGTTTTCTTGACTGTGCCGGTTCATGATGCGGCGACCCCAATTATTGCCGCCTTTGGAACTGTCACGGCTCTTTATTACAGGGCTATATGCGGGAAAGCGCAAACTGTTCACACTTCACTGGCGCAGACGACGGCGGCAGCTCAAGTCGCTGAGTTTGTGTCGTATGAGGGTCGGGAAAAACCTGCGATAGGCGGATTTGACTACAAGGGTCCAGAACAGGCACAGCGATACCTCGAAGAAAACGGCGAATGGGTTTGGTCCGATCAGGAAGGCAAGTCGGTGGTAGAGAGAAATGGTTTTGCTTGCAGTCCTCTAGCAATCGCTAACGATCTCGTCTGCCAACACCAAGACTCACCAGGTTGGGGACCGATCCATCAGGTCGGGCAACTGATCAAGGGAGCAGGCTCTCATCCCGAAAGAGCTCCCTATCTCAACGAACACGAAGCGGAGCTCCATTTAGAATTCGACTGAGTTGAGGCCGTTGTTAATTGATTCGACCTAGTCTACGAATGTTACTCGCGGCTCAGGTGCGTTTTCTGTATCGACCCATCCTGAAAGAAGGCCTGATGTGTAACCACCGTCGACAACAAGGTGATGTCCGTTAACCCAACTCGATTCTCCGATAGCGAGCCATTCGATGGCTTGAGCGATTTCGTCAGGTTGAGCTGCGCGTCCGGAATGATGCAACACCCAGTCAATTCGTTCGTCGCCAATCTGGTCCCGAAATGTTGGCAGCAAGGGGGTTTCAACGGGACCGGGGCTAACTACGTTGCACCTAAGTCCAGTTCCGCGTAATTCTCCAGCTTGCAGCATGGTCCACACGATTACTGCTTCCTTCGAAAAGGTATAAGGGTCTACCTCCACGGCTTTCATTTCGTTTTGCCACCAAACGCGCGCTCCCGCATCGTCAAGAGCCAGTAATTCTTTGTAGGTGTCGATTCGCTGTCCCCAATTATTTCCCGAAATTGAACCGACATTCACTATTGTGCCGCCGGGACGCATATGAGCAGCCAGTTGGCGGCTGAGAAAACGAACTGTGAGCAGATTCACCTGGAATACTTGCTCGGCCGGCTTAGTTCCGGGAATACCGGCGACATTAATCAGGGAAGAAATGGAAGAAATGTCAATGTCATTGCGGATGGTGCGAGTTAGCTTTTCTACTTCGGCTGGGACGCTAAGGTCAGCCTGATAATGGTTAGCGACCTCGACGTCAGGAGGAGCGCATTCGATATCGACGGTGAATACTTGCGTCTCCGAGCTGGCTAGCCTTTTGCATACCGCGTGTCCGATCCCTGAGGACGCCCCAGAGATAAGCAGTGTTTTACGGTCATTGATGGAATCGGCCATTGAGTAAAGCTAGCTCCTAGCGCAGCGACTCGGGTTCAACGGGAGGAAGGGCGTATCTAATCGACCTCCATGCAACAAGTGTGGGGCTTGTCTCATTGAGGATGCTGCTCAAGCGGCGTAGCATCAATAAATAAGCAGTAAGGATTAGCTCATGGTTGAACCCGATTATCTGAAATTTGACACGCTTTCCCTTCACGCAGGTCAAGAACCGGACCCAACGACCGGCTCTCGAGGCGTGCCTATCTATCAGACCACTTCGTACAGTTTTACAGACACTGACCAAGCGGCGGGGCTCTTTAACCTCGAACAACCGGGACACATCTACAGCCGGATATCCAATCCGACTGTGGCAGTGCTCGAGGAACGGATAGCGGCATTGGAAGGTGGGGTTGGTGCGGTCTGCACTGCGAGTGGTATGGCGGCTTTCCATCTAGCGTGCGCCACGATAATGAGCGCCGGCAATCACGTCGTGGCGAGCCGAAACATCTATGGCGGATCGCACAACATGTTGAATTTGACCATGCCCCGGTTCGGCATCAATACCACCTTTGTGGATCCTCGCGATCTAGACGCCTGGAGCGATGCCATCACTCCTGATACCCGAGTCTTGTTTGCCGAAACATTGGGTAACCCGGGGATCGAGGTTCTCGATATACCCGCAGTGGCAGAAGTAGCTCATCAACATGGATTGCCCCTGATGCTTGACGCTACATTCACAACCCCTTACCTAATGAAGCCGATTGACCTGGGTGCTGACATAGTGATGCATTCGGTTACTAAATTTCTCGGTGGTCATGGAATTGCACTCGGAGGAGTAATCGTAGATGGTGGTCGATTCGACTGGGCGGCCAACGATAAATTCCCAACGCTTTCCCAACCGTATGATGGTTATCACGGTATTACCTTCACTGAAGAGTACGGTCACCAGGCGTTGTCGATGAGGGCTAGAGCTGAAGGTCTTCGAGATTTTGGTGCTGCAATGAGCCCAACTAACGCGTTTCATCTTCTCCAAGGAATCGAAACGCTCCCGTTGAGAATGCAGCGACACGTTGAAAACACAGCAGCGGTTGTTGACTTTCTAACTGACAATGAAGCCGTTTCGTGGGTCAGTCACCCCTCTGTCAGCTCTCATCCCGATCATGAGTTAGCTAAGCAGCTACTACCTAAAGGCGCCGGAGCCATCCTTTCCTTCGGGATAAATGGAGGAAGAGAGGCGGGACGACGATTTATAGAAAACGTTCAATTGGCGTCTCATGTAGCGAACGTTGGAGATGCCAAAACCCTCGTCATTCATCCAGCTTCAACGACACACCAGCAGTTAAGCGCAGATGATTTGGTCGCAGCGGGTGTCGGAGAGGACCTTATTCGTCTATCTGTTGGCCTCGAGGATGCCGGAGATATTATTTTCGATCTAGCGAGAGCACTTAGAGCCTCGCAGAAGGGCTAGAGCCATGGATCTTCAGTGCCGGAGCCTTGACGTGAAAATTGCAACTGGCGGAGTTGCGCTTGACAGAGATGCCAGACCCGTTTTGTTAATTCATGGTGCGGGAATGGACCGAACTGTCTGGAATCAACAAACTCGCTATCTCGCTCACCACGGGTTCGCCCCCATAGCGGTAGATCTACCGGGGCATGGCGGTTCGGATGGGGCTTGTCACGAAACTATTGGCTCGATGGCTGAATGGGTGAATGACTTTATTGATGAGATTGGAATGGGTCCGGTCCGACTAGTTGGCCATTCGATGGGGTGTTTGATCGCACTCGAAGTGGCCTCGAGCTTCTCACCGAACGTTGAACGAATTGTTCTTATGGGCGCGGCTGCCGCTATGCCAGTCCACCCCGATTTGCTGGGTGCTGCGCAACGTAATGAAATTTTAGCCCCACAGCTCATGACAGCTTGGGCTCATGGATCGCGCGCACACATAGCAGGTAATCCCACCCCGGGTTTGTGGATGCGTAGTAGTTGTCAAGCCTTGTTGGAGCGAGCTGGCGACGGAGTCATCTTCAACGACCTTTATGCCTGTAACGCTTATGACGCGGGAGATGTAGCGGCAAGAATCGAGTGTCCGGTAACAGTGATAGTGGGGAGCGAGGACAAAATGACGCCCCCTAAGGCAACAGCGCAGTTAGTGGCAGGGTTCTCGGAAGTGGAACTAAAGCACTTGGATGGCATTGGACACATGATGATGCTCGAAGCTCCGAACGACATCAGGAAAATCCTGCTAGAAGCTTTGCAGTAGATCGAGGCGACAAACTTTGTTGAAAATGCCATGATCAATCAAACAGTTATTCCAAAGGGGATCCCATGGCAGTAGAACGCTTCCCGGTTGAAGCATCGCACATACTGATGTTCGCAAGATCGATCGGCGACTCCAACCCGATTTACGCCGATCAAGCGCATGCTGAGGCAACAGAGGTCGGGTCTATAATTGCGCCGCCGACATTTGCCCAAGCGAGTGCACAATTCGATCCCGACTATTTTCTGAGGCCGAAAGACGGGCAAAAGTGGTTTGGCAGTGGGGCAACCGCTTCCGGAACTCTTATTAAGGAAACGGCCGAGTCTTCCAAAGGTGATGATAAAAAGTCTGGCTCCTCGGCAGGCGGACTTCACGCTGAGCAACACTTCACTTATCACCGCCACCTTAAACCAGGTGACGTCCTAAGCGCAGAGACTAAGCCCGGTGAAAGCTGGGAAAAAGAGTCCAAGCGGGCTGGGGTATTAAAGTTCAACGAGAGCATCACCGAATACCGTGACCAGGACGGCGAGTTAGTCGTCACGGCTCGTAGCGTCGGTGTAGTGACCGAAAAAGTAATTGAGCAGTAGGGGGAACAATGGGATTAAATTCAAACGATCTAACTATCGGCGACTCTTACTCAGAAGTTATTGTTGATGACTTAACGAGAACACAGATTGTGCAATATGCAGGAGCATCAGGCGACTACAACCCTGTTCACAGTGACGAAAAGTTCGTAACTGAGGTAGCTGGGTACCCCACAGTATTTGCTCATGGGATGTTGACCATGGGAATGACGGGTCGAATGCTCACTAACTATGTTGGCGATGGTCGGCTCACATATTACGGAGTTCGCTTCGTCAACCAAGTTTGGCCAGGTGATACTTTGACCGCTCGTGCTGAGGTTGCGGCCGTTCGGGAAGAAGATGGCGGCACCGTGGTAGATCTCACTATTTCCACCACCAATCAAGACGAAAAGTTTGTTTTGACTGGAAATGCGACAGCGCGTTTGGACTGAAGAAGCGTCTTCTGCCAACGGCACTTGTAGCTCCGTTGCTGAGCGAATGACTACCCCTTCGCTCGCCCTGCATAGCCAAAGAGTTTCCCGGCTACTTTTCGAATCTGGATTTCTTCTGCACCTTCGGTGATGCGGTAACGCCGATGGTGCCGATAGATATGTTCAAAAGGCATGCGCCGCCCATACCCGACGCCGCCGCAACTTTGCATCGCGCGGTCAGCTGCATCGCAACAAAATCGGTTACCTCGATAGTTGCACATAGCTACACGGTCCGTGATTTCCATATGGTCTACCCCTTGGTCCATTTCCCAAGCGGTTTTCCAAATGAGCGCTCTAATCATCTCCGCTTCCGTGTATAACTCGGCTAACGGAAACTGAATCGCCTGATTTTGTGAAAGTGGCTTTCCGAACGTTGTCCTGCTGTTGACGTAGTCAACGGCAACATCGATGCAGTGAAGGCCAGCGCCAACCGACGAGGCCGCCTGTCGAATCCTGTTTTCGTGAACAAAGAGCTGTGCCGTCTGGAGTCCACGCCCCTCCTCGCCAAGGATGTCAGCGTTGTGCACGCGGACATCCGTCAGGCGCACATGAGCGTGGTCCGTTGGCATATTAAAGGTCCACATGAACTCCTCGATAGCGAAACCTGGTGTGTCCACGGGAACGATGAAACAAGTTATTCCATGACCCTCACCCGGATTGCCAGAAGTGCGTGCGAAAATATAATCATGCGTCGCATGGTGTAAACCCGTGTTCCAATATTTCTCACCGTTAATTACCCACTCATCACCATCTTTGACAGCCGTGGTTTCCATCCAGGTCGCATCGGACCCGTGAAGTGGCTCCGTAAGCCCAAAACCAATGCGAGCGCCGCCTTCGAGCATCTTTGGAATCCAATACTCCTGCTGCTCCGGTGAGCCGAACCTTTCCATCATCAATACGGTCGGGAAGTTTCCGATAATTGAATTTTCATTTTGTAAATCGTTATGCAGCCCTAGGCCCTTGCGAGCCAAGTGCTCCCGCACGATGGCCATACCCAAATTCGAGCCATTTCTTCCGCCGAAACGTTCGGGCAGGTGCCAGCGCAGAAATCCTGCGCCGTCAGCCTCATCGCGCATTCTGCGAAGTAGGGACTCCCATTCCGCATTCGGCAGCCCATCGCGCTCCCAATCAGTGCGAGAATCCTCCCGTCGGTGATCAAAGAAGCGAACGTTGTCATCTTCCTGTTCGATGGGCTTAATTACATCGTCGATGAACTGGTCAAGATCGTCTAGTAAATTCTGAATGTCAGTGGGAATAGCAAAATCCATGCTTGCGAACGTATACGGTCTTGAGGCGTGACGCTGCCAATTGTTGTCTGGTCTGACTATATGTGACCTTGGTGTCACCTGGCGCGGGTCCGCGCTTCAAGTGTTGCGCAACGCCATGACGTCGAGATTACTTGGCTGCCATATGAGCTCCACCCTGAGATTCCGAGCGGAGGAACCCCGAACGGACGCAAGTTTTCATCATTGATACCTATAGCGGAAGAACTGAACTTGGTGCTCCGAGCGCCGAAAATTTTTCGTCCAACACGTAGGGCGCATCAGGCAGCTTTGGCAGTTGAATACGCCTCACCGGATGAAGCCGACTTATTCCATGACCGCCTTTACGCTGCGGTGTGGATACATGAGCAAGATATTGAAGACCCAGCGTTGCTCGAATCCTTGGCTGAGGACCTCGATGTTCCGCCAGGCCTAATCGAGCGGATCGTTTCTCACGACGAGTTACTGCCAGCCCTTGCGTCGTCGATGGAGAGGGCTCACGCCTGGGGAGCGACGGGAACCCCGAGTTGGGTTATTGACAACAAACTAATGGTGCCAGGTTTACAAGATGACAATTTTTTTGATCGCGTATTAACGCGATTGTCGGAAGTGCGACTGACGGAGCCTCAGGGTGAGTGATCATCTATGACATTTTGGGGGTACTCTCCTTTCTATGCAGCCGACTTACTCTGAAGAAGCAGAGGCTTATAGAGCCCAAATTCAGGACTTTATCTCCGAACACCTTCCCAATGACTGGAAAGGCATTGGCTCGCTAACAGGCGATGCGAAAGCGGAGTTCCTCGCCGAATGGCGACGAACTTTAAGCGATAATCACTTGCTTGCAACGATGTGGCCTACGGAGTACGGAGGTCCTGGATTGTCAGCGAATGAAAATGTGATTATTGCTGAAGAATTCACCAAAGCAGGGCTTCCAACCGGGGGCTCAAATGACGGCTTTGGAATAGGCATGGTTGGCAACACCCTTATCGAATGGGGGACTGAAGAGCAGAAAAAGCACTATCTCCCGCGTATCTTGGACGGCGACGACC
>DKNM01000030.1:32576-35219 GCA_002470695.1 Candidatus Neomicrothrix sp. UBA7388 | reverse complement strand
GACGGCCAGGCATTGCGGACTCGCGCTTCAGGCGTCTCCCTTCAAGGGCCAGGCGCTGCTGGCGTAGCAGGTATGAAGCTAAAGCCCGGGTCGAAAGTAATGGCGGGAGGAATTGTTGAGTTTGGAACAGCGCTGGTGGTCGTTAGTGACGAAGGGGCGGTCAAGGTAACTGACGCTGCCGAAATTCCCACCAAGGGTCGCGCAACGGGGGGCGTGAGAGTCGTTAAGTGGCGAGATTTCGAGACAACCGCCGCCTTCGCATGGGTCGGACGCAATCAGCAATTAGCTGCAATCGTGGCCGAAGCAGGCGAAACGCAAAAACTTGATGGCACTCCGATGCCTCTTGCGGTTGAGCCGACGCGACGCGACGGCATGACGGTGAATTTTGATCAAAAAATTGTCGTGGTCGGGGAGTACCGATTCTGATGCAAAAGGGGACAACAAAGGCCAATAAACGAAACACGTCCGGCTCTTACGACGCTGATGACATCGAAGTCCTGGAAGGACTCGAAGCAGTTCGAAAACGTCCTGGTATGTATATAGGTGGGACTGGATCGGGCGGTTTAACCCATCTCTTGTGGGAGATCATTGACAATGGCGTCGACGAGGCCGCCGCAGGCCATGCCAAGCTTGTAGATGTTATTTTTCACCCCGATGGCTCCTATGAGGTGGCTGACGATGGGCGAGGTATCCCAATCGAAAAAAAAGATGGAGATATAACAGCTCTCGAGGTGGTTTTCACTGAGCTTCATGCCGGGGGAAAGTTCGGAACAGGTGCATACGCAGCGTCAGGCGGGCTCCATGGCGTTGGAGCGTCAGTGGTTAATGCCTTATCCACACGCTTGGAAGTCGAGGTTGACCGCAAGGGCTCCACTCATAAGCTCGAGTTCTTCAATCAGTTGGCGGGACATTTCGGCTCCGGAGGGCGATTCACCGCGAGTCACAGTCTTAAAAAAGTCGGAAAGGTTTCATCAGGACGCACAGGAACGCGTGTTCGTTTCTGGCCAGACCGAGATATCTTCGACCAAGAGGCAAACATTGACTACGAAGAAGTGCGCGAGCGGTTAGGTCAAGTTTGTTTCTTGGTGCCTGGGTTGAAGATAAGGCTATCGGACAAACGCAAAGCCAGTAAACGCACTCCTGAAGAGTTTGTCTCAAAGGGGGGATTAGCGGACTATGTAGAATTTCTTTCCGGAGACACCGCACCCGTAACTGGTTTGGTCCGAATAGAAGGCTCGGGTGAGTTCACCGAGAAGGTCCCGGTCGACGGAAAGCTGACGGAGGTGACTCGTGAATGTCAGGTCGATGTGGCGCTTCGTTGGGTCAACGACTATCAGACAAAGGTAATAAGTTTCGTTAATACAATTCCAACTCCCGATGGTGGCACGCATGTAGCCGGGTTTGAGCGCTCATTAACCGCAGCAGTCAACCAAGCGATCGCGGCTGCGGATCTTCGAAAGTTGCGCAAACTAAAAGATGACGCGAAAGCTCAAAAAGAAGATGTTCAAGAAGGGCTGATTGCAGTCGTAAGAGCAGTTTTCCCAGAGCCGCAATTCCGAGGTCAGACCAAGCGAGAACTCGGTACGCCGGAACTACAAAAAATTGTCGGAGCGGTCGCTCGCGATGGTGTCAAAGCTTGGTTCGATGGAGTCGCAAAGGGTTCGAAGAAAATTCACGTGAAGGCCATCTTGGACAAAGTCTCAGATGCGATTGTCAACCGTGTCAGTACCAAGCAGGCGCTTGACAATCGCCGAAAAGCGGCCCAGCTCGGCAACAGCGGGCTTCCGGACAAGTTAGCGGATTGCCGTCTGCATCCAGAGGGAGAGCTCCTGATCGTTGAGGGCGACTCAGCAGCTGGACCGGCGAAACGCGCCCGCGACAGTGCATGGCAAGCGGTGTTGCCTTTGAGGGGGAAAGTTGTCAATGCGGGCAAAGGCACCAAAAAGGCGGTGCTCGATAACGCCGAAGCAACAGCGCTCTTCACTGCTATAGGTGCCGGTTCAGGACCCGAATTCGATCTTGAAGCTCGCAGATACGAACGTCTAATTCTTTTAGCCGACGCTGATGTGGATGGCAGCCACATCCGCTGTTTGGTACTCACTCTTATCTTCCACTACATGCGACCGCTTTTGGCAGGAGGTCACGTCTACGCAGCCCAACCACCAACCCATGCAATCATCATCGGTCAAGACAAAGAATTCGTCTACTCCGAAGCTGCTTTGGACGATCGAGTCTTTGAGCTAGCAAAGAAAGGCCGTAAATATCGCGTCACTCGCTTTAAAGGGCTTGGTGAGATGGACGATGATGAGCTCCTCGAGACGACCTTAAATCCTGCCTCGAGAGTATTACGGCGCATTACTCTCGACGACGGTAAAGCTGCTGACAAGGCCTTCTCAGTGATGATGGGCGCACCTGTGGAACCGAGGAAAGACTTTATTATCCGAAACAGCCAGGCTTACGGTCACGCTCTAGATGTCTAGCCAGTCTCAGGGTCATTCTTCCATGGCTGCGTGGAGGCCGAAGGTTTCCACCCACTATCACTTCACGCACATAACATACATTATGTAACCTTCAATAATTTGACAGAATTTGGCGGCTCGCAGCGTTGTTCTCCCCTGTGCCACACTCTTTACGCGATGGCGC
>DKNM01000030.1:22920-32176 GCA_002470695.1 Candidatus Neomicrothrix sp. UBA7388 | reverse complement strand
GGGGCGAACGCTTTAGGTTGAGACAGATGCGTCACTGATTGGCCGTTCCGGCGTCCCGGAGCTCTCGATAGTGAGTCAGTGCCTTTTGGTAGTGTTCAACGTCCACCGCTCCGGAGATTAGGTACTGGTCGTCGATGACAACGGCTGGTACTCCATTTATGCCGAGATTTGTCGCTTCGTTGTAATCGTCAAAAACCTGCCTCGAGAAACGTTGCTCGTTCTCCGCTTGGGTTTGCTCAAAGGTGTCGACGTCGATGCCTGACTCCTTTACCACTTGCAGAAGGACGTCGGAGCTCGAAATATCGCGGTTTTCGGTGAAGTAAGCCCGCATTAGGTTCATATGGAATTCCTGCCACCTATCGCGACCGAACTTAGCTGCCGTTTTGCTAGCAAGTGCGGCTGGCAGAGAATGCGACGGTGGTGAGCTATGGCCTGCCCACGGAGCGTGAAATGCTGCTTTGGGCTCTAAGGCGGCAGGCCGTTGCCAAGTCTTTGTGTATTCAGTGAATTCGGTTGTGCTTCGCTCCTCTGGGGCAGGACGCAGCAGGAAGGATTTCCATTCGACGGCGATGCTGTCGCCTTCGCGATTAGCTAGTTCGTCGAGACGTACAGTCCCAACCCAACACCAAGGTCAGAGGTAGTCAGACCAAACAGTAATTTTGACCGGTTGCGAGGAAGTCATTGAAAATTAGAGTATCGATTTCTGCGAGATGTTGAAAATGCTCAAGCCGGGGTCATGTGACCCAAGGGATTTAGATAGGTATCGCAATGTCAGGTTGGCTTTAGTCGCCTTCGGGTGAGTCGACGCATATCTCGCGCTCAACTGCCACTCTGTCCCATTTTCCTTCAGCCCGCTCCACTGTGTACGCAACCACGACATCATCAATTGTCTCAAGGTTTACGCGACCAGCCTGAATGTCGAGTGTGACAGCTTGCGGTTCGCAGTCGCGCCCGACGAGGCGCCAAGGTAGCTCTAGGGAGTCAAGGAGGGGAACGATTTCGGATAAGGGCACGTCGAGGAGCGCCATTGCATTAACAAGTTCGGCGCACAGGTCAACCTCGACTAGTTCTGGGTCCCAGCAAGCTATGTTTCGAGGCCCGACAGCGGCCTTCTGTCGATACAGGTTGAAGACACGTTCAATGTTGGCACCGGGCCTACTCGCCTGTCTGTCCCATAACGTTTCGACAAGTTCTTGCTCCGGGGATTTCACCACGGACTCGACTTCGGGGGTGGTGGTGGTCGTAGTGACAATATTAGTCTCAGGCTCCTCTGAGGAGGAGCAGGCAGAAGCTAACGAGAGAACAGCGACGGTAACAACAAGAGACAGTTTCATATGGGAGCTAATAGATGGTACCGCTGTGCTCCCGGATCCACATCTTCTGCTCCGTGAGGCGCCTAGCATGGGTCTATGAGCGAGAATTCTCGAAATTACCTCCTTGCCCTATACGGGTTCGACGCCACTGTGCGGCGAGTGACACCAAGCAGCTGGGACAATACGAGTCCATGTGAAGGCTGGACTGCTCGAGACGTACTGTCACACAACATTGGCATGTGCGAAATGATTACCGGAATAGCTCACGGTGTTGGAGCTGAGGCAGCGGAACACCCTCCCGTAGTCAATCCAATGGCTGAATGGATTAAAGCTTTTGAGGAAACACGTCAAGCGTTAGATCGGCCCGAGGCTCTCGCCCAAAAAGTGCTAACTCCCTGGGGTCATCTAGTCGTGGATCGATTTATTGGGATTGTGACTGTTGATCCGCTGATTCACACTTTTGATCTCGCTGCTGCGACGGGTCAACGCGTTGTGATTGATGAGGCGTTGGCTGCGGCGGGATTCGCTCAGCTTGAAAAAGCTGGTGAGATGATCCGGGGTGAGCGATTTGGACCGAAGGTGTCCATTGACGAAGACGCTTCGATTGTCGATAAGTTGATCGCTATGGCGGGGAGAACGCCTTAAGATTCCGTTGCGCCGCTCCCCCGCCCGGCCCTCTAGCTCCTGGCCCACTTCGTGATGTGGGCTCCGGTTACCTCAATGCCCTCGGACCGCAAGAGTTTCGCCTGCTTTCGTTCGTGTCCCGGCGCTAGACGGCCCTGTGCGTTAACAATTCTCCACCAGGGGAAACCCTCATTACGGCTAAGGAACTGCCCTACGGCACGGGCTGCCTGAGGGAAACCCGCTTCGAGGGCGACTTCTCCGTAGGTCATTATGTCGCCTGAGCGAAGCGAACTAAGAACCGCGGCTACTGATGTGTTGAATTCAGTTGACTCGCATTTTTCGGAGGTTTCCACACGTCAATCTTCGCAGATGATTAGCCTAGGGCACAGTCGTAGGTGCTGTTTGAGGGTGAACAGCATCGAACCTAAGGGGCGGGTATGGCTGAGTACGATATTCACATCAGTGGCGGAACTATTGTTGACGGTACGAGAGTGCCGAGATACCAAGGCGACGTTTGGATCAAAAATGGCGCAATAGCGAAGTTGGGTGGTCGCGCTGATGGAGTTGCCGATCGGGTAATCGATGCGTCCGGAAAGATCGTGGCTCCGGGTTTTGTTGATCTGCATACCCACTACGACGCTCAAATTCGTTGGGATCCGTGGTGCACCATTTCGGGCTATCACGGTGTCACATCTGTGGTGCTAGGTAACTGCGGCTTTGGATTTGCTCCGGTGGCTAAAGAGTTCCGGGAGCGTTCGATGTTGACTATGACGCGAACCGAAGCAATCCCATTCGAATCAATGAAGCAGGGAATGACCTGGGATTGGGAAACGATACCGGAATACCTTGACTCGCTCGAGCGGGCGCCGAAGGGGGTTAATGTTATTCAGTACATGCCGACCGCATCGCTCATGACCTATGTGATGGGTTTGGAAAAAGCGAAGGCAGGGACGCCCGCCTCGGAATCTGAGCGCAAAGAGATGGCTCGCCTGCTGCATGAGGGCATGGATGCTGGTCTTTGCGGCTTCTCTATACAGCGATTGGGCCCCGACAGTGTGCAGGCTGATTTTGATGGATCACCGATGGTCACGGACATTATGTGTGACGAAGATATTTTGAATTTGGCGTCTGTATTGGCCGAGCGTGATGAGGGGTTCATCCAGATCACACAAGGCACTGGGGACATTCGTGCTGATATAGCGTTCCTAGAGGTTCTTGCGGAGACTGCCCAACGACCAATTCTTCATAACGTGGTTGCGCCCGCACGGCAAGACCCAGAAGTTCACCGACGCCCCCTTAGGTGGATCGAGGCCTGTCGCGAGCGAGGGCTCCCGATTTACGCTCAGTGTGGAACCGGTCGGGCAGGATTTGCATTTACTCTCGAGCATTGGAATCTGTACGATGCGTCACCCGCTTGGCGAGCAGTAACGACGGGGTCCAAAGAAGAGAAGATCGCAAAGATGCAAGATCCGGAGCTTCGGCAGTCCTTGGTGGAAGAAGCCGAAGAAGCCGATCGGCGATTGCAGGTTATTCAGGCAGGCGTAGGAGGCAACCCCAAAAGCTTGGTGGTGCAGGGTGTAAACAGGCAGTCCGATCTACAGAAATATGTAGGGAAATCAGTTGGAGACATCGCTGAAGCCGAAGGCAAGCATCACATAGAGGTAATGCTTGATCTTTCTCTGCAGGGGGACCTAAACGTTGAATTCTTAGGCCCTGATAAAGGCTCAAATGCGGACTTTATGGCCGAAATGATGAACACATCCCCTTATGCAATTCCAGGCGTGTCGGATGGTGGGGCTCATACGAAGTTTTTCACCGGCGGGGCGTATACAACCGATTTTCTCACGTGGCTTGTAAGAGATGAAGCTGTCGTGACGCTTGAGGAAGCCCACTACCGGTTGTCGAATTTACCAGCGCACGCAGCAGGGTTTCGTGACCGCGGGACACTGAGCGAGGGAGCAGCCGCTGACGTATTGGTCTACGACATGGAAGAGTTGGACATACTTCCGAACTGGATTGGGGACGTCGAATACGACCTTCCAGGCGGCGAATGGCGTCGAGTTCAGCGTGCCGCGGGATATCAGCAAATAATTGTTAATGGGCAAATAACCTTTGAGAACGGCGAATGCACTGGTTCGACGCCTGGAAAGTTGCTGCGACACGGGCGCGCTTAACTCCTGGCGTAGCGCTTAGTCCTTTGGTGGTGAATCCCAATCTTGGACATCTTTGCCTTCCAGTTCGGCGAGGATGTCTAGTGCGGCCGCAGCCCCGTCGCCCGCTGAGATTATTGCTTGACTCCGAGTTGGCCGCGCGCTTCTACCGATTACATAAAGACGGCTGATTTCTGTTCTGCCGTCGCGATCCACGCTGACGAGATCATCTTCTCCTGAGGTAATCTGGATGCCAAGTGAGTTAGCCAAAGGCATGGATTTCCCTTCGCTAAGAATCAAATAATCCGCCGTTTGTTCGGTGTCATCGGTTCTGACCACGAATTTCCCATCGGTCGTTTCAACTGAGAGCACTTCCTCGTTGACCAGCTGGACGCCGGCGTCTGTCACTTGCATTCGCGCTTTTGTCTGAAAATCAGTTCCGCTAATACCTTCGATACCAAGGTAGTTATTGAGAAACGCGAAGTTCATCACGGTGTTATCGGTACCGAAGACGACAACCGAGTTATTTGCTCGAGCGAGAAAGAGGGCTGCGCTGAGGCCACCCGGTCCATCTCCAACTACGACGATGCTTGCCATGTGGCACTCCTTAAGGGTTGCAGACCAGGAGATCACTTTTGCGATCCTGAACAAGACTCAACTCTTGTAGTAAAGGGGATTTTGGAAAAATAAGCAAAGATTTGGTCGCTGACATACTCTGCTGTGTAAGTCATCAAGAAAGGTCCAGAGCGATGAGCCAACCAGTTGCCCCCAAAGAGGTTGATTTCCATTTTGACGTCATGTGCCCTTGGGCGTATCAAACATCAATATGGATGAGAGATGTTCGAGATCAACTTGATCTGACCGTCAATTGGAAGTTTTTCAGTCTTGAGGAAATCAATCTTCAGGCCGGCAAAAAGCACCCCTGGGAGCGTGAGTGGAGCTACGGGTGGTCGATGATGCGCATTGGTGTTTTGTTGCGTCGCATCGATATGGAATTACTGGACAAGTGGTATGCCGTCGCTGGACGGGCTCTCCATGTGGACGGCAACAGACCGCACAATCCTGATGTTGCAAGGCATCTCTTGGAGCAGATTGGTGCCGACCCTGCGATTGTCGACCAGTCAATCGCAGACTTAAGTACTCACGATGAAATTAAAGCTGAGCACGATCGCGTTGTGGATACAGGCGGGTTCGGAGTTCCGACGTTATTTTTCCCCGATGGGCAAGCGTTCTTTGGTCCGGTTTTGCTTGATCCACCGACGGGTGAATCAGGGTTGCGGCTTTGGAATGCAGTCACTACTTGGCTGGAGTTTCCCCACTTATACGAGATGCAACGCCCAAAGCAGACCTCTGATGAAAAAGCTATCTACGACACTTTCAAGCCTTACCTGGAAGCCAGAGATTGGGTAAGCATCAATCGCGGAAAAGTCGTGGGATTCGAGCCCGATAATTAGGACTGTTCTGTCGCTAACTCATCATCTTCGTCGCCGATCATTTCCGCAGCGGCGGCAAGTGCACCTGCAAGGTTAACGCTTCGTAAATAGACAGCGTCAAAATAGTGCTTTGCCACTTCTTCTTGCCCGGTTAGCGGCGGTTCGCCAAGACTTCGGATAACCGCCGCAGCTTCTTCTGCAACTTGGATTTTCGGAGGAGGATCAGGCATTTTGCCTGCGCCATGCCAGAACTCGTCGGATGCTTCTTGGCGTTCCGGCGAACTCGTGCTTCCGTCCAATCGGCGAGTTCTTGATGGTTTCCGGCGCTTTGTCATTGGCTTGCTCCGGATAAGTGCTCCTCCAAGACGTCATCTGGTTCGGCGGTAAGCAGTGACTCGGCATCAATTCCCAGCGCTGCCTTCAGCTGGTCTGCATCTAGGTCACCCAGTGAGCTCGATTTGGGTAGCACCATGTCAGCAATTCGTCGCTTGCCTTGAACAACTTCTTCTACGCGTTCGTCGACTGTGCCTGGGCAAACGAGGCGATGGCAAATGACGGTTTTAGTCTGCCCAATTCGCCATACGCGATCTCGCGCTTGATCTTCGACGGCTGGGTTCCACCATCTGTCGTACAAAACAACATGGCTTGCGGCGGTCAGGTTTAGTCCCGTGCCACCGGCTTTTAGCGAGAGCACCATTGCTCCCGCCCCTTCGCCATTTTGAAAGGTTTCAACTAGGCGGTCTCGCGTGCCTCGGGCTAGTCCGCCGTGGTAGCACTCAATTGGAGTACCTGTCCTCTGCGTTAAATAGGTGGCGAGCTTTTCGCCCCAAGTTGCAAAGTGGGTGAAAATTAAGATCCTCTCATCGGCAGCGAAAACCGCGTCGATTATTTCGTTGAGGCGAGTTAGCTTCCCACTTCGGCCCTCTAGGTCGAGGTTTGGGTCTTCCTTGTCGTAGTTGAGTGGGTGGTTGCAAATCTGCTTCAACGCTGTGATGGCCGCAAGTACCACGCCCTTTTGTTGAGTGGTGTTTTGTTCACTGTCGGCTGTGTCACGCACGAGTTTGTCGAGAACTGCTTGGTAGAGGCCTATCTGCTCAGGTGTCATCGTGCAGTGGGCTAGCTCATCGATCCGATCGGGCAGCTCAGCTGCAATGAGCGGCTCTGATTTTGTTCTTCTAAACACGAGAACTCCGTTCAAAGCCAACAAAGCTGATTCAGCCGCCACGGCTGCGTCCCCTACCTCGCTCAGCTGATTAATAAACGAGGTCCTGCCGCCAACAAGTCCGGGGTTGCAGAAATCCATGATGGCCCAGAGGTCTCCGAGGCCGTTCTCGATCGGTGTACCGGTTAAAGCGAGTCGAGTTCTCGCATTAAGACGGCGGAGCTCCTTTGCTGTTGCGCTGCGGTGGTTCTTTATCACCTGTGCTTCATCGAGAACGGCGCGGTCCCACTCGACTCGTGCTAGTTCTTCGATGTCTCGAACGGCCGTACCGTACGTTGTGATGACCAAATCGGCGCCTCGTATGCGGCTCTGAAGTTCCGCTCCGTTTGATCGAGAAGGGCCATGGTGTACAAGAATTTTCAACGTAGGTGTAAACCGGCGAGCCTCGGCAGCCCAATTTCCGACTACGGCCGGAGGTGCAACTACTAGTGATGGCGACGCCTGGTTATTTGAGGCGATCCGAGCAAGAACGGTGGGAGTCTTGCCGAGTCCCATGTCCAAGGCTAGGCAGCCTCCAAGTCCTGCCTCATCAAGGAAATTAAGCCATTCGACGGCTTCGCCTTGGTAGCTGCGTAATTCCCCGAGGAATCCATCGGGTTGCAATACGGGTTCGGAATCTACGCTTGCGGCGGCGCGAAGCAGGTCGCTAGCCCAACTAGTGCCGGCAAGGGTTACTCCCCCACTAATTCCACCACCTTCGAGGCCGAGGGCATGGCGCAGCATTTCTGCACCAGTTAGCTCTGTGGTATCAGCGCGTTCCGCTAACGCTGCCGCAGCCTCGGCCAAATCTGCATGATCTAATGCAACCCACTTTCCGCGTGACTGAACAAGTGGTTTGGCTTGCATGGCAAGCCTTTGAATCTCGGCGGCTGACAGTTCAACTTCCCCGAATACTGCGCTCCAGCTAACTGCCGTTAGCTGCTGCGCGCCAACGACGCTCTCGGCGTCCTCTGCGGTCAAACGAAGTTGGGCGACTTGCCGTCGCCGCGATAAAGCTGGCACGCGAACTTCGAACCCTGCGGCTTCCAGCGCTGGGCCAGTACTTGACATGAGATCCCAGGCTTCATCCTGGTCCAGAAGCACTTCACCCCGCCTTCGACCGCCAGGGCGTAGCAACGCCGGGACCATTCGTTCGAGGCGGGTGTACTGACCCTTCACTTCGGTCCGGCGCGTATTGGAGCCGCTGACCATTGCCACTTCGACAGGGTCAAGCGATCGTTCGGGCCCTGGCGACAACACCTTTAGTTGCCAAGCCCCTGATTCATCAGGCTCGTCTAGCTGAACGATTAGCGCGTACTTCGCAACGGCCGTTACCGGCCTAGCCCATTGCTCTAGCTTGCGTGCAAAGTCAGACCCGTGGTCCGCCGGTACAGCGAACGGACGCCCGCTCAAGTTCGCTAGAAAGGTTTCCGCAACTTCAACCTTAGTTTTGGGCTCTGGTGGAGGTGCCGGCACATCGAGCCGACTAGCGGCGCTCGTGACAATGGCGTTAACCATGCCGGTTAAGGCTGACTGAACAACAGCTCGAGCGTCGGGACCTGGGTCCGCTGCGGTTACAGCTCCAGGCAGTGAGTTGGCAAACGCCTCCAGACGCGATTTGCTAATAATTCCGGGCATCCACTGAACGATGAATTCGCCTTTGTTGGTGCGATTTCGCTTGCTGCGCCTCTTGCGAATTCGCTGCAATTTAGGGACGGTTCGCCCCTGCGCGACGAGTTCTACCGCTGTGCTAGCGAGAAGGCTTAACCAGCGGGCGCTGGCGCCGATCTGCTGGACATTGACTTCGTTACCGGCTTGTCTTTCTTCAGGACTTTGTTCTAGGTCGTGGTCGGAGATCTCGGGAACTCGTTTCGTGGACACCCAGTCTTGAGTCGATAGCGCAGCTAACCAACCCAATACGTCAGCAACTTGGGCACTTAGAGCTGCGACGCTTGCTCCATTCGGTAATTCGATCTTGCGATGATCTTCCCAAGCGCCCTCGGGAGCACCGGCATCAGTGAGGCGTTCGAGTATTTGCTCAGGAGTTTCGGAGTCGTTAAATGCGCCAGCAGCCCACGCGATAACACGACCCGATGCCCAAGATAGTTGAAGTGCTATCGGCTCAGGGATTGCATCGGATGGAATACTTGGAATTTCAGTATTTTCATCGTCGGGTTCGTACTGCTCGCCGGTAGCGCGTTGGTAGGCATCAAATAAAAGCTCCATTTCCCCTTCGAAATCTCTGATTATTTGATTCCGTTGCGGCCCCTTGAGTCGTCGCAAAGCGTGAAGCTTGTCTTCACCTTCTTCAATCATGTCAGTCAAGACATTTCGCCAGCGGACTGTGTCCGACATTAGGTCAGCGACGACCGCTTCGCCGGCGTTACCATCCGCCTCCATTCGGGCACGCGATGCAATTTCCTCCCAAGAAAGCTGGGAAAGCTTGGACGATTTAGGCAGCGCTTGCCGGTTCGCCTCAAGTTCGATTGTGGAGGTTTGTTGATCCACTGGAAATTTTCTTGTTTGGACCCGCTC
>DKNM01000030.1:18959-22545 GCA_002470695.1 Candidatus Neomicrothrix sp. UBA7388 | reverse complement strand
AGACGAAAGGATTACGGTCCAACTACGCACTTCAGCCGTAGGCAGCCAATCTTTTCGAGGCACGATCGCCCACTGCCGCCGTGGGAGGCAGGAGCAACTGAATACATCTTACATGAAGCTGATCCGAGCTCCTAATGAAAGAGGTTAAATTCGTATTGCCGCGGCCGAAGGTTGCCGTATCGTGGGGCTATGCGCTGGTCTACTGCCTTCATTCCAACTTTGCGTGATGCACCTGCCGATGCTGAGGCAGAGAGTCACAAGCTCTTAGTTCGCGGTGGCTTTATTCGCCAGCTACACGCCGGGCATTACAGTCTTCTTCCGCTTGGGTTGAGGGTGCATGAAAAAGTTGCCCAGGTTGTGCGAGAAGAGATTAATGCAATTGGTGGGCAGGAATTTCTGCTCCCAGCGATGCACCCGGCGACCCTCTGGCAGCAGAGTGGTCGCTGGGAAGTAATGGGTGACGAAATGTTCAGGCTAAAGGACCGCGGCGGTGCGGATTTGGCGCTCGGTATGACTCACGAGGAAGTATTTTCTCATTTGGCCACAGAGCTGAACTCGTACAAAGAGCTCCCGCAGCTCTGGTATCAAATTCAGATGAAGTTTCGTGATGAGCCTCGTCCTAAAAGTGGCTTGTTGCGAGTCCGAGAGTTCGCGATGAAAGACTCGTATAGCTTTGACCTCGAGCAAGAAGGTTTAGACAGAGCTTTCGATGCGCACCACGATGCCTACGTACGGATTTTTGACCGCCTAGCGCTCGATGCAATGCCAGTCCAAGCGTCTTCCGGTTCCATGGGAGGGTCAGCGAGCATCGAGTTCATGGTTCCCTCGCCAGCGGGCGAAGATGATGTTTTGGTTTGCGGGCAATGTCAATATCGCGCAAATGTCGAGAGAGGTACTTCCACCATTGAGCCTGTCTCGAGCGAGGAGCCGGCTTTGGAGGTAGAACGCTTCGCAACTCCGGGCGTTCGAACGATAGCGGCTTTGGAAACGTGTGAGGGGGGTGCACCGGCGGAGAACCAAATTAAAACCTTGGTGATGGTCATCGATGATCAAATCACACTCGTCCTCCTGCGCGGTGACCACCAGCTGAACCTTCAAAAGCTTCAGGACTTTTCGGGAGCGATTGACGTTCGCCCAGCCGAACCAGCAGAGGCTCTTGAGGCGATGGGTGCGAACCCAGGGAGTCTCGGCGCCGTCGGAATCGAAAATTACAAGGTTATTGCGGACTTTGCGCTATCTGGCCGAATGAACATGACGACCGGCGCCAACCAAGATGACTGGCATTACCGCGGTGTGTCGATTGAGAGAGATATAGATGTAGATGATTGGGCAGATCTGCGCGAAGTGCGTGCGGGAGAAGCCTGCGTTGAGTGTGGTGCCGAGCTCGAAATCATTCGCTGTATTGAGGCCGGGCACATATTCAAGTTGGGTCGTAAATATTCCGAGGCTATGGGAATTTCGGTGCTTGACGCAGATGGAAAGGCTCAGACACCAACGATGGGGAGTTATGGGATCGGCATAGGGCGTGCAGTAGCGGCTATCGCTGAAAATCATCACGACGAAAGGGGCCTAATTTGGCCTATGGAGGTCACGCCCTATCACGTCGTGATCGCTTTGCTTGATCCCGACGATGAGTCAGCTCTGGCGATCGCAAATGCCGTCGACCAAGGACTTACTGACGAAGGGTTCGATGTTCTTCTTGATGACCGTAACGCCCGTCCGGGGGTCAAATTTGCCGATAGCGAATTGATCGGGATTCCGTATCGAATCACGATCGGCAGCAGAGGCCTTGGCAATGGCGTAGTTGAGTTCACTAGCCGAAGTACCGGTGACACCGAAGAGGTGAATAGCGAAGGGTGCGTAGACGCTCTCTTGACTTTGATTGGCCACAACAAATAGTCCACATTACGGTACTGTTCCACATAGCGGTTTCTTGATCGACTTCAGAGCCGCGGAGAAAGAACCTTAGGTTTCTTCTCCTTTGTGGAATTGGGGTGAGCGATGAGTGACGAAGAGAACAGCGAGGAAGAACTCGACCTCAGTACCTTGGGAGATGAGGACCTCACAGCACAGATGCATGACGACCTTTACGATGGACTCGCCGACGAAATCGTAGAGGGCACGGAGATACTTCTCGGACGAGGCTGGTCGGCTGACAAAGTTCTCAATGACGCTCTCGTGGAAGGAATGCGGATCGTAGGAATTGATTTCCGCGATGGCATTCTCTTCGTTCCGGAAGTTCTTCTTGCCGCGAACGCTATGAAGGCCGGAATGGAAATTTTGAGGCCATTGTTAGCGGAGACAGGTGCAGAGCCGGTCGGCAAGGTAGTGCTCGGTACAGTTAAGGGCGATATTCATGACATCGGTAAAAATTTGGTTGCAATGATGCTCGAGGGTGCGGGGTTCGAAGTCATTGACCTTGGGATCAATACCGATGTCGATGAATATTTAGCCGCTCTCGAAGAACACAAGCCCGATATCTTCGGAATGTCAGCACTCTTAACGACAACCATGCCCTACATGAAGGTCGTGATCGACACGATGATTGAGCAGGGCCTACGTGATGATTACATTGTGCTTGTAGGGGGTGCCCCGCTGAATCAGGAATTCGGTGATGCCATCGGCGCCGATGCCTATTGTCGTGACGCAGCTGTTGCTGCGGAAACTGCAACCGAGTTAGTTCAGCAAAAACGACGGGCGGCATGAGTAAGCAAGAGGTACTCCTCATTGCGTGCGGGGCGTTAGCAAATGAAGTCAACGCAGTGCTTAGCGCGAACCAACTAACGAACATCAGCGTCGAATATTTATCCGCCTCTCTCCACAACCGCCCAGAGAAGTTAGCGCCGACGCTGAGAACGCGCGTTGAGCGTGGACTTGATCAGGGTAAAAAAGTTTTCTTAGGCTATGCGGACTGTGGCTCCGGCGGCGCCATAGATACTCTTTGCGAGGAGTACAGTATCGAACGGCTTCCGGGAGCACACTGCTATGAGTTCTTCCTCCAACCTGGAGTATTCCGCGAATTTCACGCCGTTAACCCGGGAACATTTTTCTTAACCGACTACCTCGCACGGCATTTCGACCGCCTGGTTCTCGAGGGGCTTGGCATCATAGAGCACCCTGAACTATTTGAAATGTACTTCGGCAATTACAGCAAAGTGCTTTTTATGAGCCAAAGCGGCTCGGAGCATGCTCTTCGAGATGCTCACTCTGCCGCTCGAAAGTTAAAGTTGCCGATAGAAGTCATCGCTGGTGGATACGGTCAGTTCGCTGATGCTTTGCTGGATGTTTCAGTGATGCATCCGCGCATAGGCGCAGGCGGCGTTTAATGAAAAAAAGGCGTCGTGAACAGTCGTTTGTTGGGCTCATTTCTTGGCGCGACATTCCTGCTCAAGTGATTGCAGTGGAAGGTGGCAGCAGAGAAAAGGCGCTCCTCCCAGCGCGTTTTCAACATGCGATTGATCGAGCGGCTGTAGTGGCTGGCATGACTGACACCAAGGCCTATGTGAGTGAGTGGAAGCAACAGAAATTTGAGCTTAGTGGCGACCCCAAGACTCAAATGAACGAGTTAGCGGGCACGATTGATGCT
>DKNM01000030.1:0-18534 GCA_002470695.1 Candidatus Neomicrothrix sp. UBA7388 | reverse complement strand
CCTACTGCGTTGTTGGGCCTTGAAGGAGACCTAGAAGTGACTGAGACCGTTATTAGTTCCGAAACCAAAGATGTAGTGATTGGGTTTAATCGACCGTTCGTGATGATTGGAGAACGCATTAACCCGACTGGAAGAAAGTTACTTGCCGAGGAAATGAAGGCCGGCGACTTTTCGCGCGTGGAAGCTGATGCGGTTGCTCAAGTGGAGGCCGGCGCCCAGATGCTCGATGTGAACGCCGGAATACCTCTGGCTGATGAGCCAGCGCTGTTAGCTGAGGCAGTGCGACGCGTTCAGAGTGTAACCGACGTTCCATTATCGATCGATTCCTCAATTATCGAGGCCTTAGAAGCTGGGATCGACGCGTACCAGGGTAAGCCATTAATTAATTCTGTGACTGGGGAGGATGAGGTTTTAGATCGAGTGTTGCCGCTTGTTGCCAAAAATGGAGCCGCTGTGGTTGCAATATCAAATGACGAGACCGGGATTAGCGAGGATCCCGATGTTCGCTTTACAGTCGCACAAAAAATTGTCTCAGCAGCGAATGACTTCGGTATCCCAACGGCGGATGTCGTGGTTGATCCCCTAGTAATGCCAATCGGAGCGATGGGTGGCGCTGGACGCCAAGTCTTTCATCTAGTGCGCCGACTGCGCGAGGAGCTCGGGGTCAATACGACGTGCGGAGCCTCAAATGTAAGTTTCGGGCTCCCCAATCGGCATTTAGTGACAGGGACGTTTCTTTCGATGGCTATGGCCGCAGGAATGACTTCGGCGATAATGAGCCCTCTTCATGCTGAAGTGAAAGCTGCAGTTATGGGCGCCGACGTCCTAATGGGGAACGATGAGAACTGTGCAGCGTGGATTTCCGAATACCGGGAAGCATCGAGTGCAGGGCGCAGCAGAAGCGCACGCCAGAACCGCAGACGGGGTAATTCGTCGTGAAGTCAAGCCGGTGACAGATCGACGCCACAGAGTTGTCTTCAACCCGGCGGGCCTCGAGGCCCTTGCCGAAGAAGGAGAAACTGTGCTCAACGTTGCTCAACGTTCAGGGGTTGACCTGGACAGTGTCTGCGGGGGGCGCGGAGTCTGCGGCCGGTGTCAGTTTGCACCCACTTCGGGCGATTTTGCTAAGTGGTCTCTTTCGTCGACTATCACAAGCCTCAATAGACCAACCGAAGCAGAAACTCGGTACCACGGGCGTCGCCCGTTATCAGAAGATTCACGATTGGGTTGCCAAGCGAGAGTGCGGGGTCCGCTCGTAATTGACGTGCCCCCAGAAAGCCAAGTCCACGCGCCAATCGTCAGGAAAGAGATAGCTCTAAAGGAACTTACCCTCGATTCAGCTTCGGTCTTGCGTGTGGTGCATCTCGACCTAAGCCAAGTCAAAGAAGCACTAAGGACGGAAAAGCTACTCGAAGCTTTGGACGAGGCTTGGCAGATAGTGCCAATAGAGGTTCGCCCCGAGGTCGAGCAAGCGTTAGCAGGTTCCGACGCGGAAATGTACGAAAGTTTCACGCTTCACCTCCGCCGGAAAGAAAATGGTGAAGTGCTTCACTCCGTGCGATACGGCACGTCCGTTGAGAATCTAGGAGTAGCCATAGATATTGGCTCAACTACTGTTGCCGGGCACCTACTTGATCTCGGGGACGGCGAGATCCTTGCAAGCGAAGGCGCTATGAACCTTCAGATTCGGTTAGGTGAGGATCTGATGAGTCGCGTTAGCTATGTAATGATGAACTCTCAGGGCGGTTCCCAGCTAAAAGAACTCGCTCGCGAATCCGTTCTTTCCTTGATTCAAAAGCTCGGTGCGAGCGCTGAGTGCGATCTCAGCAATATCACCGAGATAGTGCTAGTAGGCAATCCAATTATGCATCACTCGTTTCTGGGGTTCGATGTCGTTCCACTTGGTCAAATGCCCTTTGACTTAGCAACGGATGAAGCGGTCGAAATCTCAGCAGAGGAAGTCGGAATTCCGATCCCGGCGGCATCCGTGTACTTCGCTCCGTGTATTGCCGGTCATGTGGGAGCCGACTCTGCCGCGGCTCTACTTTCGGAGAAGACACACCAGACGACGAGCCGACAGCTCCTCGTCGACATTGGGACGAACGCTGAAATCATGTTCAAAGGTGCCGGCGGTGTTGTCGCTGCATCTAGTCCAACGGGCCCAGCATTCGAAGGGGCGCAGATCACGCACGGCCAGCGGGCCACTGTCGGGGCAATTGAACGCGTGCGAATCGATCGAGACACTTTCGAGCCCTCTTTTAAAGTGATCGGCTGCGAATCCTGGTCAAATGAACCTGCCTTTAATTTCGGACAGGCGGACTCGCTGATCACGGGCATTTGCGGATCAGGAATCATTGAAGTAGTCGGCGAAATGTACCTGAGCGGGCTCGTAGGTAAAGATGGCACGATTTTGGATAACCGTCAGCGGACGCGGCGAGTCATACCGAATGACAGAACGTTTTCATATGTGCTTTGTGAGCAAAGCGACGATTCCGCTGCCCCGAATATTGTGATAACCCAGAACGACATTAGGGCTATCCAATTAGCTAAAGCAGCTTTAAGGGCTGGGATTGATTTGCTTCTGGAGCGTTGTGGAGAGTCCCATGCGGACGAAATACGTCTAGCTGGAGCCTTCGGCGCGCAGATTGACCCACTCTATGCAATGGTCCTAGGGCTGATCCCAGACTGCCAGGTAGGCCAAGTCCGGGGAGTCGGGAATGCGGCGGGGAGCGGTGCCGTTCGTATGCTTCTCTCTTTAAAGGAGCGCATAGAAGTAGAGGCGCTCGTTAGGGACGTCCAACGAGTTGAGACTGCAACCGAACCCAGATTCCAAGAGCTATTTGTTGGTGCCATGGCTTTTCCGCATGCGACGGCCTCGACACCAAATTTGGCAGACGCTGTTGCGCTACCTTCTCATCCCCTAACGTCTGCTTACACGAGCACGAGACCTAGACGCCGTGGTCGACGAAAGGATGCAGTAAATGAGTAATCGTCGATCTGGTGGGCGGAGCGCCCGTCGAGCCCAAAGAAACGCTAAATCAGATGAAGTCACCACCTTCCTTCAACGACGCCTAGAACCGGTCGAAGTCCTCGATGAGGCCGGCCTCCAGCAAATAGAAGCAAACGCTGAACTTATCCTCAGCGAAGTGGGCGTAGCTTTTCAGGAGTTTCCGGAAGCATTGGACCTATGGCGCGCAGCCGGTGCTGAAGTCGATGGGGACTTAGTTAAATTCCCACCTGGCCTCTGTCGCTCATTGGTGCAGGCCACTGCGCCGAAGGACTTTATGCAACATGCCAGGAACTCGGCTCGATCGGTCCAAATTGGCGGCAATAGTACTGTCTTCGCCCCAAACTATGGGTCACCATTTGTGACTGACCTCGACTCAGGTAGAAGATACGCAACACTCGAGGATTTTGAGAATGTCGTTAAAATCACCTATCAACTCCCTCATCTTCACCACAGCGGAGGAACGGTTGTTGAGCCAGTCGACATTCCTGTAAACAAACGCCACCTTGACATGGTTTACTCTCACCTAAAGTACAGCGACAAGCCTTTGATGGGCTCAGTTACGGCGCCAGAAAGGGCGTTCGACTCTGTGGAACTTTGCCGCATTGCGTTTGGCGGAGATCTAGCGGATCGAACCGTGTTGACAAGTCTCATTAATGCGTCGTCACCTCTGCGCTGGGACGCAACGATGCTTGGCGCTGCCAAGGTTTATGCGGAGAACAATCAAGCTTGCATAATGTCGCCATTTATTCTTGCTGGCGCCATGTCGCCCGTCACAGTAGCCGGGTTAGCGGCGCAAGCACTTGCCGAAGCCCTTTCGGGTATGGCGTTTTGTCAGTTGGTGCGACCGGGTGCTCCAGTCATATTCGGAACATTCGCTTCCTCTATGTCGATGGCTACCGGCGCACCTACCTTTGGATCGCCCGAAGGCGGGCTAGCGATCTATGTCATGGCAGCTCTGGCCCGCCGCGTCGGCGTTCCGTTTCGTTCTGGCGGAATGTTGACCTCATCGAAGGCACCCGACGCTCAGGCCGCTTATGAGTCATTATCGACGCTTCTCCCGACAATGCAGTCAGGCGTTCATTTCGTTCTTCATGCAGCAGGTTGGATTGAGGGGGGCTTAGCTCTCAGTTACGAAAAGCTCGTTATGGATGCCGACCAACTAGGCGCAATGCAGGTGTACGCCAACGGGGTCGACATGAGTGAAAACGCTCAAGCGTTAGAGGCGTTTCGCACTAACACTCATGGCGACCATTTCTTAGGAAACGCTCACACGCTCGAAAACTTTGAGAGTGCCTTTTATCGATCCACGAATGCGGACAGCAACAGTTACGAGCAGTGGTTAGAAGAGGGCAGTAAGTCCTCCCCTGAACGCGCTAACGCTCAATGGAAGCAAATGCTCAGCGACTATGCACCACCTGATTTTGACGAGGACATAGATCGGCAACTACGGGACTATATCGATCGCCGCAAAAGTGAAGAACCCGACGCCATCGGATAATTACCCAATGACTACGCCGATCGTGCCAACCAAAGCACACAGGACTCCAATTCCCTGTCTCTTCGTAATCGAGTCGGCGTAGAAATATCTGCCAACTGCGACCGTGAAAACTGGGAAGACTGCGACCGTAGTGATAGTCGACAGCGGATCAAAGCGCAGACCTTGGAATAGAGCAACACTTGCGCCTCCAGCGCATAATCCTGCCAGTGCGGCGGCTAAGCGCGTACCTCGAGGCGGAAAAGGTTGGTTTCTCCTTCCTAGGACCACTGGTAACAGGACCATGAAAGCCATGAATCGTTGAGTTGAGACCGCAAGCGGTCCTGCCTCAAGCGATACCTCCAACAGGACTGCTTGACCTATCCCGTAACCAACTCCCGAACACAATCCCCAGCGAAGCACACCACGAGGGCGTTCTCGACTGAAGACGCCGCGTGTAACAAGAATTAGACCGCAAAACGCAACCCCTACTCCCCCAACGCTCAACGGTGTCATGTCGAGGCGACGAAAGACACCCCAGAGAAATGGGATGAATACAGACAAGACGGCAGAAAGGGGTGCAATGATCGCCGATGAGGCTGTCGATAGCCCCTTGTAATAGCAGGCGAGGCCGATCGTGAACCCGACGCCAGAGCAAGCTCCCCAAAGAATTGCCGCTAACTCAATTTGCCCAGGCCAGAGCAACAAGCTGGCCGCAACAAATAGCGCTGCGAACATCTGCAGGCTAAGGGCTGTGGTGAGACTCGAGCTCACTGGTGTAATGCGTCGCCCGTATAGATCTGCGATACCTATGAGGACTGCTGCAAGGAGTCCCAACGACGCGCCAATCATTTCGCCCTGCTCCAGCTATGCATCACAGTGAGGATACGCTGACCTAGATGACTGCAGTACGAAGGCCGGCAGCTTGATGGGAGCGAAGGATAACGCAACGGGTACCATTTACGACTTCATCATCGTGGGTGGCGGCTCGGCGGGCTGCGCACTCGCCAACCGCCTTAGTGCGGATCCGTCTAACACAGTCCTGCTGTTAGAGGCCGGTCGCCCTGACTACATCTGGGACCCTTTTATCCATATGCCAGCCGCATTTTCACTTCCTTTAGGCTCACGTTTTTACGACTGGATATACGAGACTGAACCCGAACCGAACTTAGGTGGAAGAAAAGTCGCTCACGCTCGCGGGAAGGTAGTTGGTGGAAGCTCAAGCATCAATGGAATGATCTTTCAGAGAGGGAACCCTCTTGATATGGAAGCTTGGGCTTCCTTACCTGGGATGGAAACATGGGGCTACTCGTACTCACTCCCCTATTTCAAAAAACTCGAGTCTTGTCTCGCTGGAGGCGATGCCTGGCGCGGAACGGATGGCCCACTCAAACTTGAACGAGGACCTGCTGAAGGTGAACTCTTCGACGCGTTCTTTCGAGCATCTGAGAGCGCCGGCTACTCTTTGACAACTGACGTCAATGGTTATCGCCAAGAGGGGTTTGCGGCTTTCGACCGAAACATAGACCACGGTAGACGTCTCAGCGCGGCGAGGGCCTATCTGCACCCCGTATTACATCGCTCGAACCTCCAGCTCTTAACTCGTGCCGAGAGCGAACGGATCATCGTCAAGCATGGCGTGGCGCGCGGAGTTGAGGTTCGCCAGAGAAACCTGCGCGGAGGCTCGAAGTTCAGGGTCTACAGCGGTCGAACAATAATTTGCTGCGCGGGGGCCATTAATACGCCAAAACTCCTCCAGCTAAGTGGCATCGGGCCAAGACCTGTGCTGGAGGCCGCTGGTGTGCCCGTGATACACGATCTCCCCGGCGTGGGAGAGAATCTTCAAGATCACCTAGAGGTTTACATTCAACACTCATCACTGAAACCCATCACTCAGCAACCTAACCTTCAAAAATGGCGACGACCGTGGATTGGACTTCAATGGTTACTCCGGCGGGGTCCCGCGACCACCAACCACTTCGAGGCGGGTGGATTTGTCCGCAGTAGAAGTGACTTGACCTACCCGAACGTGATGATCCACTTTCTTCCGCTCGCCGTACGTTACGACGGTACCGTTGCCGAGACTCCTCACGGCTTTCAAGTTCATGTTGGCCCCATGCATGCAACGTCACGAGGGTCCGTACATATTGAAGGAGCGGATCCAAGTCGAAAGCCATCGATCACCTTTAATTACCTGGGAACTGAGGAAGACAGGGTGGACTGGGTTGAGGCGGTGAAGGTTGTGCGCTCGATTCTTGGACAACCTGAGTTCAAGTCAATAAGTGGCGGAGAGATCTCGCCCGGGGCTCTTATACGGACTGACGAAGAGATACTGGAGTGGGTGCGTAGAGACGCTGAGACAGCGCTACATCCCTGTGGTACCGCCCAAATGGGAGTCACGGAACTCGCTGTAATTGACCCATTAACAATGGGAGTACACGGCTTAGAAGGGCTCAAAGTGGTCGATGCTTCGGTTATGCCCTTAATAACGAACGGAAATATTTATGCCCCCACGATGATGATTGCCGAGAAAGCCGCTGACTTAATTTTAGGCAATTCTCCACTTCCTCCGGAGGACCCTCCGTTCCATTCGCAGGCACGCTGAACCCGTTAATTCTTCGGTTTGTTGAAAAGGTCTGTAACCATTCTGGACGCTCGCAAAGGAAAGGGCGAGAAAGGGGTTTGATCTGCTAAGGGTGGAGCCGTGTGAGCAAAAATCCGATAACAAAGGTAGGTGCTCATGACGGCAAACACGCATAGTGGGAAATAAAAGTAGGTTGAGAGACTTACTCCCATAAAAATTCCGGCAATTAAGGGACCCACGAAAGAGCCGATCCCGAACACTCGTACTAGCAATGCTGCGGCCGAAGTTCGTTCACCTTGCTCCAGCCAGTCATTGGTGTAGGCCACTGAAAGCGAGTAGAGAGGAAATGCGAACCCACCGAGCAAGAACAGAGCCGCTAGAGATAATCGATTAGTGCCGTCCATACGGGTGAGAGCTACACAAACAAATGTTGACGCGAAGGCCAGGCCGGTCATGACGGCACGTCTCGGAAGTCGATCAGAAAGCCGGCCAAACGGAATTTGCATTACCACTGAGCCGGCCAATGGAGCCCCAACAAAGTTTGCTATCTGGAGTGGAGTCCAACCTTTAATAGAGCCGTATACCGGCCCCAGCCCAATCAAAGAACCTAAGGTCATTCCTGTTAGGCAGCAAATGACTAGCCCCACAGGAACAATTGAGCGCAACTTCTTGAAAGTTATCGGCTCAGGGATACCTACAGGCGCCGAGGCGGACGACGAGAGCGCTACCGGGACCAAAGCCATAGAGACGAGGATCGAAGCCAAAGCGAAAAGAGTGAACTCCGAGGCGCTAGCTAAGCCAATTGCATATTGACCAAGCATTGTGGAGGCGACAGCGATAACCATATAGGTGCTTAAGAGGCTTCCGCGGTTCTTGTTGGTAGCGGCGTCGTTTAGCCAAGATTCGCAAACCACATATAGCGCTGCGACACATAAGCCAAAGGTGAACCGCCAGAGAGACCACACTGCCGGATTGACCCACACTCCTTGGAGGAGCACGATCGTGGAAGCGGTTGATGCCAGACCGGCGAATGTTCGAATATGTCCGACTTTGTTGAGAATCACGCCCACGTAGCGAGTCCCAAAAATGAAACCGGCGTAGTACGCCGTCATCACAAGCGAAGTTGTTGTTGCACCAAAGCCGGCAGCTTCCGCGCGAATACTCAGGAGTGGACGTTGCAAACCGACGCCAGCCTGCAAGAGGCCGATTCCGAGGAACAATGACCAAGTTGTCAAGGCAGTCAGGCTTTTAGTCACTAATTGATATCTCCTGACTTTGAAGTCTCGGAGGAACCACGGGTGGAAAGCTCATCGACTCGTCAGTCGTCAACTGCGGCATCCGTTTGTATCGCGCTCGGCGGTCTATACACAGGAGCCTGCACATATTCCCAGCCGAAACGACCTTTAACGCACAAATGCCCCGACGTGACTGAGTGGTCGGCTGGCGACGTTACTTTAACGATCTCGTTGTCCTGAGTGTGTAGCTCGAGAGTGCAACCAACTCCGCAGTATGAGCAAATTGTTTCCGTTACCTCTTGGTCTTCGGGGCGCCAGTTAGCGGCACTCCGAAGGTCAAATTCGGTCTTAAATTGCAACGCATTTGTCGGACACACCCCGATGCAGTTACCGCAGTAGACGCAAGCCGACTCAGGTAATGGGATGTCATGCTCTGTTGACACCCTCGCATCAAACCCTCGATTGGCTATGGCGATCGCAAAAGTGAACTGCGCCTCCTCACCACATGCTTGAACACACTTATAACAAAGAACGCATCGATCATAAGCTCGTATAAAGAGATCATCTTCGACTTTTGGCTCATCGTGCGCCGCTAGGTTGTCCGAGTAGCGTGAACTGTCAGCTTCGTAGTTCGCCATGAGGTCTTGCAGTTCTTCGCTCTGCGAGAGGTCGTTGGCGCTATCTAGTAACTCCAGCACCATGCGACGGTTCTTAGTGACGCGCTCATTGTTTGTTTCTATGTTGCTTCCGGCGTCGCACGCTCTCGAGCATGCTGGGACCAAAGCCTTGGAGTTGTCAGCTTCAACGACGCAGAGGCGACAAACGTTTACCGGAGTTAAATTTTCCGCCCAACACAGGGTCGGAATGTCAATCCCCACAGAACGTGCAGCCTCAAGAATAGTGGTCTCCTTAGGTACTGTTACTGCCTGCCCGTCAATGGTCAAGGAGATATTTTGCTCCGTCATGTCTCGCTCCAAATTAAGCCCTGATCAATAGCAGACTGCACAGCAGAGGCTGCCGTATGACCCAATCCGCATATAGACGCGTCACCCATGACAATTGAGAGGTCGTCAAGTAGATCCCTTTGCCTTCGCGTCGGAGTGCTGTCCCCGATCTGAAGTAACACTTCGTGCTGTCGTTGTGTCCCGACTCGACAAGGCACACACTGGCCGCAAGACTCGTCCTTAAAGAACTTCCCTAGTCGTGTTACGACTTTTGTTAGGTCTACTCGATTCGAAAACACCATTACCGCTCCAGAGCCGAGTGTCGCGTTATATGCCTTCGCGCCCTCAAATGAAAGCGGCATATCAATGGCGCTGGAATTGAGGAACCTACCCGCCGCGCCTCCAAGTAACACTGCATAAACTTCTTCGGCGGGGATGTCGGCTGCTTCTAACAGTCGTCTTAGAGGGGTTCCAAATTCAGCCTCGTATAGGCCAGGCGTGCCGATGTCCCCTGAAACACAAAACAGTTTTGTACCCGGCGAATCGTTAGTTCCGGACGCTCGGAATTCATCGACGCCTGCTTCCAGAATCTCGAGCACATTGATAAGCGTTTCCGGGTTGTTCACGATCGTCGGTGAGCGAAATAGGCCGCTTTCCGTTGGAAATGGTGGTTTGCTGCGAGGTTCGCCCCTGAAACCTTCAATCGAATTGAAGAGGGCTGTTTCCTCGCCGCAAATATACGCTCCGGCTCCTTGACGTATCTGTATGTCGAACGAGTGGTCCGTGCCCCGAATATTGTGCCCGAGTAGTCCGCTGCGCTGGACCTCATTCAGCGCCGATTGGAGGCGTCGTTCGGCCGTTGCGTACTCTCCACGCACATATATCCAGCCCTTCGTGGAACCGGTGCTAACAGCGGCGATCGTCATAGCTTCAATTAGGGCAAAGGGATCCATCTCAAGGATCATTCTGTCCTTGAAGGTGCCAGGTTCGCTTTCATCCGCATTGACGACAATATGCTTTTCATATGCTTCATGTGCTGCGACCGCATTCCATTTGACCCCAGTCGGGAACGCTGCGCCTCCTCTACCGGTTAAGCCCGCTTCCGTAATGCGACTGATGACAGCCGCGCCCCCGATGGAGAGGGCCGTCTCGAAGGCGCGATATCCTCCGTTGTCAAGGTATGAGCGTAAGTCAGAGGGATCGACTTTGCCGAAGCGCCGGAGTAGCTTGCCGCTTAATGAAGTATCAAAGGCTTGTTTGGAGTTATCGAGTGCGGTCATGTCCACCGGTTCCGAGCTTCTAGCTTGGACAAAGTAAGCGGGCGCACGATCACACTGACCTAGACACGGACCCTCATGCACCGCCTTTCCTTGGGCTTGCAGTGCCTTAATCCGCGCCTCAGCCCCAGCTACCCCGCAGCTCGGGTCAACACAAACGTGATGCAAAGGTCCCGCGTACGCGGGTTCCTCGAGAGTAAATAAATCGTAAAATGACGCAACTCCGAACGCCTCTGCCGCCGGAACGCGCAAGGTCTCGGCTAGATGGTTGAGTCCGCCGGGAGAGATCCAACCCTTTGCGTTCTGAAGGGCATGTAGTCCCGGTAGGAGCAGGTTTCGTAAGTTCTTGGCTCTTCGAACGCCCCCGAATGCAACTCGGTCGCCTCTTATAGGCACCTGGGCGTTTTGCGTCAGAGCCTGAACCAGCCGCTTCTCTTCTTCGTCAGGCTCGGAGAGCGTGTATTTTAGATCAGGCACGGTCGTTGCCAGTCAATTTCTCTATACGGATCGCAGCAGCCTTGAATTCGGCGGTGCCGCTGAGCGGATCCCATTCGTCATTGGTCAATACATTTAGGTCCACTAAATCTGGGAAATGGAAAGTGGTAAAGGCCAAGCCTTTGACTTGGTCTTTCTGGATGGAGACCAGCATCTTGACCTGCCCGCGCGGAGATAAGACGAGAACCTCCTCCCCGTTTTGTAGACCCAGTTCCAAGGCATCCACTGTGCTGATTTCAAGGTCGGCGCCTTTCCTTAGAGGCGATTTATACGCTCGACTTTGCACACCGGTGTTGTATGAATCAAGAACACGACCTGTTGTTAAGCGAATTGGGAATTCTTCGCTCAGCGTTTCCTTTGGTCCTTCGTGGGTGGTCAATGAGAATGGTGCCGGATCGTGCCCTGATAGGCCCTCTTCCCAGAGCCATCCGTGCAAGAACGGCGTCCCGGGATGATCTAGGTCTGGGCAGGGCCACTGAAGTCCATTATTCTCTTCCAACCGGGCATAGCTCATGCCGGCATGCATGGGAGAAATCGAACGCAGCTCATCCCAGAGTTCTTCGGGTGTCTGCGCTTGCCAAGTCGCCCCAAGCCGCATGGCGAGGTCTCCTATTATTTCGTGGTCTGCTCGGGCTCCTTTGGGTGGAACAAGGGCCGCGCGCACTCGCTGCACGCGTCGCTCGCTTGAGGTAACCGTGCCATCAGCCTCAACCCAGCCGACCGAAGCTGGCAAAACTACATCTGCATAGCGTGCAGTCTTAGTCATGAAGATATCTTGCACTATCAAAAAATCGAGGTCCTGCAGCAAAGCCCTAGCCCTCAGTACGTCGGCTTCGGAGTCTGCTGGATTCTCACCGATGACGTATAGGGCCTTTAGCTCTCCCCGTGACATAGCTTCGAACATCAGAGTGAGATGCAGTCCGGGTTCGGGGTTGAGCGTTGTTTGGTAGAGAGCTTCAAACTTCGCGCGCGCCCTGTCATCGTCTACGTCTTGGAACCCAGGAAGCTTGTTGGGCAACGCTCCCATATCCCCGCCGCCCTGGACGTTGTTTTGGCCGCGTAATGGAACTAGGCCCGACCCCCAACGACCGACGTGGCCGGTTAAAAGCGCTAGGTTGCAAAGGGAAAGTACGTTTTCGACACCGTTGTGATGCTCTGTGATACCCAAGGTCCATAGAATCTGAGCGGTTTTGGCAGTTGCGTACCGGTGAGCAGTTTCCCTTATTACTCCGGCATCTACACCAGTTATTCGTTCGGCGTACGCTAAGTCGTAGGCATCGACATGTTCCGCAAATTCGGCGAAACCACTCGTTGAACGGGATATGAACTCTGCATCGTAGAGACCGGAAACAATGATTTCGCGTGCGATCGCGTTCGCTAGAGCTATATCTGTTCCGACATTTAGGCCGAGCCACGCGTCAGCAAATTTAGCCGAGTCGGTATACCGCGGGTCCACAGCGAACATGGATGCACCACTACGGATCCCTTTAAGGACGTGATGAAAATAGATTGGATGGGCAGCTCGCGCATTTGATCCCCAAAGGAGCACAAATTCTGTCTCCTCAACCTCGCAATAAGAGGAAGTGCCTCCACCCGCTCCGAACACTGTCGCCAGACCGACGACGCTGGGCGCGTGTCAAGTTCGATTACATGAGTCAATGTTGTTCGATTTGAGGGCCGTGCGCATAAATTTTTGGGCCGCGTAGTTCATTTCGTTGGTACTTTTGGAACAGCTGAATAAGCCAATCGATTCGGGTCCAGACGTAGTTAGCACTTGGGTAAGCCCGTGGGCTGCTGTCTCTAGGGCCTCCTCCCAGCTGACTTCGACAAGTTGACCCTGTTTTCGTACCAGTGGAGTGTTGAGCCGTTCAAGCGGCTCTAGTTGAGTTTCACGTCTGCGCATGTTCACTCCCAGCGAACTCGTCCCACTGTTTAGTCTAGAACCGGAATGGTGAACCGCAGTAGAACCGCCATGGGATCGAGGTCTTATATGGCCTTAAAGTGCATACCTTCTTGATGTTCCAGTGATCCTGTTCCACAATGTGGCACACACTCACCCGGAGTAACTATGGCATCCGTCCAATCAGTTCAACGCGCATTCGCCATTCTGAGAGCTCTCTCTTCGTCTCCGATGGGGGTCACACAAGTCTCGAACATCGTTGGTTTACCCAAGAGCACTGTCGCTCGACTACTAGCGGCCTTGGAGGAGGAAAACGCTGTTGTCCAAGAAAGCAGCGGCGGGAAGTACGGGATTGGCGACGGCTTGCTAGATGTCGTCACCAACCTTCCTCCGGGTCGGCACATAATCTCCTTTGCTAGGCCCTTTATGACCACGCTCGCAGAGGAACTCGGCGAAACGGTCGGCATCGGAATTCGGGAAGGGGACAGCATTTATTATCTTGACCACGTAGGCCCTGACACTGAAGTCCGAGTGAGAGACTGGACCGGCCACTCGGCTCCGCTCCATTTGGTTCCATCTGGCCTTGTTGCATTGGCGCATTTGGAGAAGGCTGAGCTTGTTAACTACCTAGAGGGGCCACTCACGAGCAACACGGCCAACAGTGTTACCGACCCCGTGGCACTGCAGGTCAAAGTGGACGAGGTGAGGAAAGCAGGCTACGCATGGGGCCTTGAGGAGTTTGCCGAAGGACTCAATTCCGTCGCTGCCCCTATCACTGATTCACGACAGAGCGTTGTTGCGTTTCTTCACGCACACGGACCAGCCTATAGATTTCCGGGCACCAGAAAAACGGCTGACCTGGGTCCCCGCCTGCAAGAAATCTGCCAAGACCTCGGAAATCGACTCGCTTAACTTTTGCTCTGCCCCTCTCGGCGCAGTTTGACCTCGGCTATTAGAGCGGGTATCACCTCGTGTAAGTCGGCGATTACTGCATACTGGGCCTTCGTGACCATATTTGCTTCGGGGTCGGTATTTATCGCCAATATATTTTTGGCAGCCATTGCGCCAACCCAATGTTGAATCGCTCCAGAAATACCGCAAGCAACATAGAGGTCTGGCGCTATCCGAGTGCCTGTCTGCCCCACTTGATCGGAGTGACTGCGCCAACCATTGTTGGTAACGGCTCTAGAACACCCAACCTTGCCTGAGAGAAGCTCCGCTAATTGTTCTAAAGGCGCAAACCCTTCAGCCGAACCTACGCCTCTACCTCCTGAGACTACGACGGAGGCAGTCGACAAAGTGGCGCCCTCGCTCATCTTCACCCTGTCCTGTACCAGACTTCGCGCAAGATTTGGGTCGAGGCTCAGTTCCAGCGTTTCTATCGAAGGCTGACCATCAAGGGATACACGCTCTGGTGTAACCGAGTGATGACCAAAGGACGCAAAAATACTGCTTGCTTCGACTGTGACGTCTTCTAAGAGTGAACCTCCCCACTGCAGCCGTGTCGCTACCCACGCTTCTTGCCGTTCAAGCGAGACGCAGTTGGCAACAAATGGAAGGTTTAGTCTTGCGCTGCCCTGGGCTAAGACTTCATTTCCTTTGTCAGTACCGACCGCCATTACTAAAGATGGCTGCTTCGCCTCGTGGACCTCCGCTATCGCTTGTCCCCAAAGCTCAGGGCTATAGTCGGAAATTAGCGGGTCATTAAGAGCAAGTACTCTCGAAACGCCTTGGGCGCTACATAAAGGCAATAGGTCCGATCCCGTTACACCGATGGCAATCGCCGTTACCTCCTCGTTTATTGCAGCACCTAATGTGCGTGCAGCCGTAAGCGCCTCTTCGCAGGCTGGGGCGAACACCCCTCTGTCGTGCTCAAGAAGGACGAAGACGCCGGGCATCAGAGTAAATCCAATTCTTCAAGAAGGTCAGCGATCTTGACGGCAGCAGTAGCGTCGTTACCGAGAATCGTTGTTTCAACCGTTTCTTCCTCCGGCCTGTGAAGTCGGACTCGCTGCTGTGAGGCAACTGACGCCGAAGCGCTTATCGTCGAGATCTCTGCCTTTTTGGAAGCGAGGCGGCCTTTCATAGTGGGGTATCGAGGAAGATTGATGCCTTCCTTGATGCCAAATACGGCAGGAGCCTTTAGGGAATAAACCTCGTACCCATTATCGACCTCGCGATGCGCAGTGATCTGCGTGTCCCCAACGTCGATATTCTTAATCCCGTTAACCATTGGTCGATCCAAAGAAACTGCGACACGAATACCGACTTGATATCCGCTCGAGTCCGCGGATTCGTTCCCGAAAAGAATCAGATCGAAAATGCCGTGACTCGCTTCCAAGGATATGACCGTTTCACGAATCGCTTCGGCAGTTTGCTGCGCGTCACTGTCATGTTCGCCGTCGGTCTCGACGAGCACAAACTTATTGGCGCCAACGCTTGCGGCGTAGCGTAGCTGCTCCTCCGAGAGCGCAGAGCCAAGCGTGAGTACAGTCACTGATCCGCCGTGCTCTTCAACAATTCGAACCGCCTCTTCGACGGCACACTCCTCGTGAGGGCTCGTGGTGAAACCGAGGTTGCTCGTATCTACGGCCAAACCATCTTGAGTCACATTAATTCTTGAACCTGGGGCAGGAACCCTTTTCACGCAAACCAGGATTTCCATCTTCACCCCCAGCTTCCATCCGAGCTGAACATCTCAGGCCTTCATCCTCGCACCTTCGGTGTCGAACAACGCGAGGTTGGACCCGGAGGCTTCGACTGTGACCGGGTACGCCTCGTTTTGGTAAAGCACCTTGAGTTCTGTTCCAACATCGCAGAACTCGATCGGTAGATAGGCGAGGATCAAGAACTTGTCGAGTGACGGGGCGCTACCAGCTGTGGTGACTCGACTAACGCGGCCCTTGGTATCCACAATGCGTTCTCCGGAAAGGGACAAGATGGGTTCGTTACCCGAACCCATTGGATAGCGCTCGTAGCCCGCTTCACAAGTGAGGTCGCTAACTGAGAGCACGCATAGCCGGGCGCAAGGTGCTTCCTCTCTGGCCTCCACATACGCCGCCTTGCCAATAAAATCCGCGGCTTTGATCTTTGTTCGAGCTAGGCCAGCCTCAACAGGGTTGTATTCGTTTTCTAACTCTGCGCCCATGAGACGGTAGCCCTTTTCAAGCCTTCCGCTCGTTCCGTATACAGCGGCCCCAACTGGCCTCAACTCGAAGGATTCTCCAGCCTCGACGATGGCGTCCCATAGAGCCGCACCGTGCTGCATCCCGGTATAAATCTCAAAACCTGCATCTCCGACATAGGACACGCGAAACATTTCCGTAGGAACTCCACCCAACAAGACACTCTGATAGGAACCGTAGGAAAAGTCCTGCTGCTCAAGGCTCGACTCGGTAATCGAGCTTAAGACACTCGCCGCTTTAGGACCCCAAACCCCGAGCGTGCACATGGCGTTAGTACGATTTTCGAACTGAACTGTCTCGTTGCCAGGAAGATTGTGACGGAACCAGTATTCATCTCTTCCGCCGTCGAAAGCGCCGGTAATAATTCTGAATCGGTCCAGAGCGAGTCTGAGGATTGTTAAGTCGGATCGAAATCCGCCAGATGGATTAAGGACTGGGGTGTAAATAGAGCCGCCAACTTTGACGTCGCAGTTATTAACAACCATGTGGTCAATGTAGGCAAGAGCGCCCGGGCCGGAGACCTCAAAGATCTGAAAGGCTGAGAGGTCGACAATCCCAACGTTGTCTCGCATATGAAGATGTTCCGCATCGGAAATGGGCGACCACCATCGTCGATCCCACTCATGTTCCCGATCTTTAATGCCATATTTTGCGATTAGATCTTGGTTCGTCTCGTACCAATGTGGCCGCTCCCACCCGCCAGCTTCGAAATAGAAGGCACCGAGCGCGTCGGTGCGCGACTTCACAGGTCCAACGGTGATGTCTCGTCGACTCGCCCATTGTTCTCGAGGGTGGACGATGCCATAAGTCTTGTTGAAATGCTCTGCCGACCTGGCTTCGATGTGGTGCACATTTCGTTCTTGTGGATAGAAGCGCGCTATGTCTGCTCCATGGGGGTCCGTTAAGTGGGGGTACCCATGAGTCATCCACTCGGCAACTAAGCGACCCACGCCCGGGCCCTCCTTGACCCAAACCGCAGCCGCTGACCAAAAGTTTTCAACCTCAACTGTTGGGCCAAGCACCGGATTGGCATCCGGAGTTAACGACAACAGGCCGTTGATCGCATATTTGATTTCACCATCGCCGAGGAACTCCATGAGCTCGATAGCTTCCTCCATCTGCTGGTCGAAGTCGTCAGCGGTGAAGGGCATTTCGGTTGGACTTAAAGCCGCCTCGTCGTTCGATGGAATTTCGTCAACCCGATGAAGGATCGGGCGGTGGGCGTAGGACCCTACCTCCATTGACCCGGCGGTTTGTCGTTCATAGCAGAAGGTATCCATATCACGGACGATTGGGTAAGCAAGCTCTTCGTTTGTTTCGACGAGCACATCGAATGGCCCAACATCAGCCATTTGGTGGACAGCTGGAGTCAACGGGATTGTCGCACCAGCCATTTCAGCGATTCTCGGGCTCCATACTCCACACGCCACCACTACGGTTTCACACGCAATTCGACCCTTATCGGTGACGACGCCTGCAACCTTGGGTTTGTTTAGGCCAGGAACTGTGTCAATATCGAGCACCTCAGTGTTGGCGAACACTTGAAGGTTGCCGGCTTCTTGCGCCTTCTTCCTCATTTGTGTGCCCGTCTCTAGCGAGTCGACCGCGCTAACGCTTGGCGTGTAGAAACCGCCAAGAATCACGTCTTCGGAAATAAAGGGAACCAATTCTTTAACCTCGGCAGGTGAAAGGAGCCTTGAGGGAATTCCCCAGCACGCCGCTGAAGTCATTCGACGCTTGAATTCCTCCATGCGCTCTTCACTGCGAGCTACTTCGATGCCCCCACAGGTGTTTTGGAGACCCATCGCTTCATATTGCCTTTGACTATCCAGAGTGAGGTCGACAATCTCCTTGGAGTGGTCGCATGGGAAAATAAAGTTTGATGCGTGACCAGTAGAGCCGCCCGGGTTTGGGAGCGGTCCTTTGTCTAGGAGAACAATGTCGTCCCAGCCCATATCGCTCAAGTGGCCCACCAAGCAGTTCCCGACTATTCCTGCGCCAATTACTACGCACCGCGCTTTGTTTGGAAATTCGCTCACTCTCGATCCTTTGTCTTTGAGGTCAGACGTTTCAACCCTTAGACCCTACCCCACGGCTAAGACGTTCTTTTGATGCCAGGCTTGACGCAGATAAGACATGCACTACGCCCCATAAGAATTCTGTAATATGGAACTGTTCCGTAGTGTGAGACAGTAGTTCGACGGACGGTGGATTGTCTATGGAAGCACTGCCTTTACACCAACGGCGCAGTTCTGGCTTAGCTCGGAAAGGAACATCTCATGGCGATTCCTAGCGACCTTGAAATTGCTAATTCTGCAACGGTATTGCCGCTTCCCCAAATAGCGGAATTAGCAGGCATACCAACGCAACACTTAGAGCTTTACGGGCACGGAGCAGCGAAAGTCCAACTCGAGGCAATCGAGAGTCTGG
>DKNM01000080.1:44242-46525 GCA_002470695.1 Candidatus Neomicrothrix sp. UBA7388 | reverse complement strand
TACTTAGCGGGCAAAGTTGATGATTTCAAAGAAAGAAAACAGCATTCCGAGAAGTTGACGCCTGAGGAAATGGTCAACAAACAGCTCGACTCTAATTTTCGAATCATGGAACAGATTCGAGCGCGAGTGGATGCGATAGTCGAGGATCCGAAAACTGCTGAGGCGTTAAAACCCTATTATCCATATGGGTGCAAACGGCCGACGTTTCACGACGAATACTTGCCGACATTCAACCTTCCCCATGTTGAGTTGGTAGACACTGCTCCGGCCGGGGTGTCAAGCATCAACGAACGAGGCGTTGTGCATGATGGAGTGGAATATCCTCTAGACGTTTTGATTTATGCAACAGGCTTCCAGTGGATGGCGACATCTACCTTCAACATGATTAAAGGGCGTGCCGGGAAAACATTGAGTGAGAAATGGCAGAACGAAGGTACGAAAACCTTTCTGGGACTTCACAGCAATGGTTTTCCTAATCTATTTATTGTCTCTGGCCCTCAAGGTGGCGGCGGAAGTTTCAACTTCACTGACGCGATCGAAACGCATGCTGATTACATCGTATGGATGCTAAGTAAGATGCGAGATGAAGGTCATTCTGTTGTTGACATTACCGAACAAGCAGAAATGAATTACTCCGAGCATTGTCGAGAAGCTGATATAGCAACCGCTCCTCTTCGCGACTGCCTTTCTTATTACAACGGGCACGGCGATGCTGAGCCGGGCAGTCTGGCTTACTACGGCGGCGGCAACTGGCATAAATTCCGTGTTCGAGCTCAGGAAGATCTCGAGCCTTACGTCTTTGGTTAGAACTGAACTAACGAGAAAGCTCGGGTATTACCTCTCGAGCGAGACGCTCCAAGTTATTCGCCATAAATTCGGGGTCTACTCCGGGCGGTAGGCCCGATGTGGCTATGTCAGTGATGCCGTAGGCATCAATAAAAGCTTTTAATTGACTAATCACTTCGCGAGGAGTTCCGATAATCACGTTTTGCGGAATACCATCTCCGCTTCCCCAGCCATATTCGTCCGGAGTTTCTGCCATAAATGTGTTGTACACGCCCATTCGGAAACGCTCTGCCTCCCGTATGACTGGCCAGTCTCGTTCTTTGTCGTCCGTGACGTAGACGGATCTAATAATTCCTACGCGGTAGTCATTGGGGTCTTTCCCTTGGGTCTTAAGTTCATTCCGCCAAGGGTCAAGTACATCTTCACGGCGGCCTTGGGGTAGAAGGTTGGTTTCGAAACGTGCAGCTCTTAACGCGCCCGGTTCTTTCATGGCTGCGATCCACAGCGGCGGCCCGAGTGGTTGAACGGGCTTTGGGTAGACATTTATATTGCTTAATTCGTAACGCTTTCCCTTGAAACTGAACGGTTCGTCCTTCCAAGCGAGTCGAAGAATTTCAATCGCTTCGTCGGTCATCGAGACCCGATTTTTGAGAGGTACACCAAAAGCTTCAAATTCTTTTGGTACGTATCCCATGCCGATTCCGAACTCCATCCGGCCATTGGAAATATGGTCGAGCACTGCCAACTCCTCCGCTAGGCGTACCGGGTGATAGAGCGGAAGCAGAGCAATGTCGTTTGAGATTCGAATTTGAGTTGTCCTAGCAGCTATTGCTCCCGCGAGCGGTTGAAAGGCAGGCAGATAGCCGTCCTCGAGAAAATGATGCTCTGAGAACCAAATGTGATCGAAGCCTAGTTCGTCGGCCAGAACTGCCTGCTCGACGGTTGCAGAGTAAACATCTGTCATCGTCATTTGGCCGCCTGGTACGTGGCGGCAGTCGTACATAACTCCGAATCGAAGAGGTTGCGACACCCTTAGCTCCAATGCTCGTCTTGTGTAGTGAAGGTAGTCGCTTTAAATAGCGGGAGTTTTGAATCTCAAGTTGGGCGCACTTACCGTTGAACGAATATTGTTACTGGTATGGAAATCAAGAGCGATACCCGGGGTGTTGAAATTGGACCCCACCAATACGAGGATGCAGAGGGCTACATATCTCCGTCGCCTGCAGGATCTGGACCGACGCACGACCCTCTAGGCGAGTTCCCTACTGGGCCAGCAGTTGGTGAACAACTGCCGGAAGTTGTCGCTACTAGCTCAGATGGCAAGCCTGTTGATTTGCACTCCGACAGACAAGGCTGCCCCGCTGTGTTGGTGTTTACTCGCTCTGCAGTTTGGTGACCGCCTTGTCGTACCCAACTGGTCGAGTTGGAAAAGGCAATGGATAAATTCGCTGATGCTGGAGCAAAGGTCTACGTACTGAGCTACGACGAAGTTGATGC
>DKNM01000080.1:2389-43863 GCA_002470695.1 Candidatus Neomicrothrix sp. UBA7388 | reverse complement strand
ATAGTGAAGTTATTCGGTCCTTCGGGATTTTGAATACTTTGATTTCTGAAGACGATCACCCTTGGTACGGAATTCCCTTTCCTGGGGTATACGTGGTAGATGAAACAGGAGCTATCGTCCAAAAGTTTTTCGAGAATAACTTCCACGTTCGCCCCGGTCCCGAGCAATTGCTGGCTGCGCTCCGTGGGGAGCAGGTTGATCTCGAAGAAAAACGAGACGGTGGCCAAGATGTCTCTGTTCAAGTTGAGTTTGATGGTGAATCTCTGCCGGTGGGGATTACGCGACAGATCGTTGCGAGATTCACTGTTCCTGAAGGATTGCACCTGTATGACCATCCCGTTCCAGAGGGGCTGGTAGCTGCTTCGATAGAACTCGATGACGATCTAGAAGGGATAGTCGCGTACACTCCGATTGCTCCAGTTACGACTTCGTTGAGTCTTGCCGGGGATGGCCACACGCTTCAGGTCTATGACGGTGACGTGGTGTTGCGCCTACCGGTTGCTCAAAATGGGCGTGCGATTGTTAAAGATGATGATGGCAGGTGGGTGTCTGTTCGTGGTCGAGTTAAGTGGCAGTCGTGTGATGATGAGGCTTGTGGAGTTCCCAAGGAGGAGCCTTTTGCTTTTAAGGTTCCAGCGGCCTTTACGGTTTTGGGTGACATGGGCCCCGGAGAGGGACGTGTTCCCGCAATGAACGGAGCGGCACACTTCAAGAAGATGTTGGACAGACGAACGTCGAAGTCATGATTTTGACTATGAAATAAAGTGGGGGCGGCCTTAGTACTTGAGCTGATCTAGGCTAAGGCAATGGCGGACCTCAGTTATTTCGAGCCAGATACCGATCATGGCGAAATTCTCCAAGCTTTACGAGACGATGGCGCGTGTGTGATTGTCGGTTTAATGTCAGCCGACTTGCAGACCCGCACCAAGAGTGAGTTGGAAGGGTTTATCGATGCAACACCTGATGGGCGTGATGATTTCACCGGGAGGATGACCGGTCGAAGCGGCGCACTGATTGCTCGAAGTGAAGCCTGCCGAGAACTAGTAATGGACCGGAAAATTATTGACCTTGCTAACGCTTTTCTTGAACCTTATACAGACAAGATTCAGTTACACCTGACGCAGATTATTGACATTCGACCGGGCCAAGTAGCTCAGCCTCGGCACCGTGACCGCCTTGCTTGGGGTGGTTATTTACCGGACGAAATTGAGCCGCAATTCAACACTATTTGGGCACTTACGGACTTCACCGAAGAGAACGGTGCCACACGAGTGGTGCCTGGCTCGGTGAAATGGTCTCACGACCGGCGCGCAACCGATGCGGAGACTGTCCAAGCTTCTATGCCAGCGGGATCGGTTTTGCTTTACTCGGGCTCCGTTATTCATGGTGGCGGCCAAAACTCGAGCGAGTTGAATCGGACCGGAATCAACATTACCTATTGCTTGGGTTGGCTTCGGACCGAAGAAAATCAGTTCTTATCGTGCCCGCCAGCAATAGCGAAACAACTGGATTATGACCTCCAAGAGATGTTGGGTTACACCATGGGTACGTATGCGTTGGGGTACTACAGTGACCCGGATGGCCTGGGGGAGGTCAACGATCTGCGACCACCAGAGTTTGCTCTAGGGCGCCCACCTCGTGATAAGGCGAGCAGCGCAACTTTGATTACCGATTGACTTACCTTCGGTTTTCTGCCCGTTGCAATAAGTTGGTGGTGATTGTTGAGACATCTGGGTCATCGAGTCCGTAGGACCAGTCTGTGCAACCCGCAGTAAATACTGATCCCTCGCCACGTTCGAATGTCGCCATTACCGCGTAGCCGTGTTCAAACCGTGATCTGTTCTCTGCAGTGTCTGCGCCTCCAACTCTCTCAGCGACCCAATTAAGTTCCCCAACGTAATCCTTGCGTAGCTGGTGGGGAAGGTCAGAAGTTTCCCATAAGCGGGCCGGGGCTGTTCCCAGTACTTCCAATGGTTGCGGGAAGGCATCTGATCTAGTTGCTACTGGCAGACCGTCGTGGAGAGATAATTCGCAGCCATCGCATTCGTAGCCAACAATGACCGGCTTTGCGCCGATGATGTCTCCTGCTCGTAGGTCGATCCCATCAAATACCCAATGTTGCGGCTTCCAAATGCTGTAACCGCCCGAACCCTTCGGTGCATTGTCACAATGGGCGTAGCCGCCGCGAGTGAAACTGACCCCTGTCATTAAAGATTCAGGCCGCTGTGTCAGGGGATCACTCCACATTGTGGATGTTAAGTGCTGATCGGCGGTCCCGAGCAAAGGGTCATCAAGAATGTTTTGCTTAAAACAGGTCATTGTTTCAGCCGAGTCGTCAAAGCGGACTTGCCAGAAAGCGGTATTGCCTGAGAGAAATACAGCGAATCCTCCCTTATCGATCCAGTTCTCTAGATGGTCACGCATTTGATGGGACCAGTATTCATCATGCCCAACGCTGAGATATGTGGAATAGGGGGAAAGTAGGTTTGAGTCGTTGTGTAAGTCGGTGCTAGTGGCGAAATCGAGATTCACTCCGTTCTTTTCGGCCCACTTCACGAAAAGTATTTCCCAATTTGCGAAACCCGCTGCGCAGGACCAAATCGAGTACTGAGCAAAATGGTCGCGACGTTCCTCGTTGGTGAGTTCGTTAATGAGAGCAACTCTGTACCGGTGCGGCTCGGGCTTTTCGAGGAATCCTGGAGGAAGCGGTCTCTTCAAAGAGCTTGCACTACTTCCGGTGTAGTAGCTGGGCCCTCCCCAGGTGTTGTAGGCCGCCCAAGTGGATGTGCTTAAAACTAAAAGAGTCGAAGCGGGTTCGGACGCTTTGACAACGAAAAACGCCTCAGCTGTCTCTCCGGCGTCTGTTAGGACTCTAACTAGGTAGAAACCCGACTTCCAGAACGGTTCGATTTCGATGTCTAAGGTTTTTTCCCAAGAGCACCCAGTTTCAAATGCTGTTTCAGGAGTGGGCTGAACATCGACGTTCACTCCTCGAAATTGAGCGACCGTTGTTTCTGTTGCCCCGACTCTTACGAGCTCGATATTGCAGGACCCTGTGTCCGCACTTATCGCGAGTGCTACAAACTCACCAGGTAAGGCCGATTGTGGCCAGCAATAAGCTGCTATCACCTTCGTCGGGCCAAGGTCGGTGGGTCGAGAAGCCAACTCGCTGTCAGTAATCCCGCCATTGTCAGCGCTCCAATTAGAAAAGCTGGACCGGCGCCTAGCCATGCGTACAGAGGTGCCGCAGATAGAGCGCCGACCATTGACGCGGCTGACCCCATCGCTTCGCCGAGTCCTTGTGCTGCCGCTGCATCGTCAATCGGCGCAGCGTCAGAGACTGCAGCTTGAGATCCAGGAGACTGGACTGCTTCCATTATTCCGTGGGGCATGGCAGCAATGAAGAGAATTGGAACCGAAGCTATCCAACCATACGACGCCATGAGAGGCACCGTCGCAAGGGCCGATAAGAGCGAAGTAGCGCGAGGGCTGTATTGGTCGGAAAGTGAGCCCGCCCACCGAGCGATAATCAGCATGGGTAACGCAAACCCCGTTAAGGACAGGGAAACAACCATCGTAGAGGCACCTAAATTATCCATATGCGGCGCCCAAAGAGGCTCGAACACGCCAATCGAATAACGAAAAGAGACGACCACTAAAAGTGCAGCGACCATCTCTCTTACTTGAATCAGCCGGCGCAGTACTCCCTTTTTAGGGGCCTCAGAGTTTTCTGCTGCAGGTATTTCTAATCGGTATACCGACAAGTAGGTCGCAGCAGTAAGGGCGCCAAAGAGGATAAATGGCGTTTGAACGTTAAATGCGACCGTGAGTGCTCCGGCGAGTGGCGGGCCGAAGACAAAACCCGCGAGGTACGCGCCGTAGAAAGCCCCTAATTGCCTTCCTTGGTCTTCTCCCGCATTGACGATAATAAATCGACGACTAGCTGGAACAATCACGCCGACGCCTGCACCCAAAATCAACCTCGCAATCACAAATTGCCAGAGTTGATCAGCGAGACCAAACCAGAAAAGACCAGCAGCTGAAGCAGCGACTCCCAGTCGCATCAATAATCCGCCGTAACCGCGATCGGCATATCGCGAAAGCCAGAGTTGGGTGACCAGGGCCCCAACAAAAGCAGACCCAGCAATCCAACCTAAATCGCGTTCCGCAATGCCGTATTCGTTATGAATTTCCGCAAGGAGAGCAAAAACGGATGAGACGCCGGCCATAGTTGTTCCTGCTACGAGATAGAGGCTTCGCATTGCGGTTCGACCTTAAGTGTTATACCCGGGTGGCGGCCCGAAGACTCCACTCAAGTCCGGGGCGCCTTGGTAAAGCCAACTCAGTTGCCTGCTCGAAAATTTCCAATTGCCTTCAATCTTTTTATAAGTGTCATCGTAATGACCGAGATAAAAAACGGCTTTGCTTGACTTCGCTTTGGCGAACTCGCAGATGTACCAACGACCATTTCCCTCATCTCCATTGGTTTGCGCGGTGCCGTTGAAAATCATCTGGTTTACCGAGTCGAATAGTGACATGGACTTATGGATGGCTTCTTGAAGCGCATCCAGCCCTTCGACTGGCCCGCGACCAATTTCCCAGACGCCGTCACTTGTCCATAAATCTAACCATCCCTCTTGATCTCCTTGGCAAACGCGATCTGAGTAATGGTGGACAAGGTTGCGAATAGCTTCAATCTCACTCATCTTCGAAGCTCACTTCTGAACCTTGTAGTTGCCAGACTTTGTTCCATAAGGGTCACAGGTTCGACTGTATAGATAGTCGAGAGGTCTATCTCCTGCTGTCTGTGGCTGCTGCGATCTAGGCTGCCAAAGCCATGCATTACTGCCTTCCCCCATTTCTACAATGTACCTCTTGGTGCGCCTCGGCAGCGTTTACTATGAGCGTCTCATATTGAGAGCAGCAGCCTGCGCATCGGAATCATCTTCTAGTGGACCATCAAATATTTCTGCTTCAAACCAATCAATGAATTCTTGGTTTTTTGACGGCTTCCAAAGGGACCAAGCGGCTTTAGCCCCTGGGCTTCGCATCAAACCAAGCTTTAATAAATTCATTCTCATGTCTAGCTGTTCTTGCGTCGCTAAACCGTTTTGATATTGCTCGTGAGTGTCAAAAAGATCAACGAGCATCGTGTTGGTCCAAAGGGTCACGCGCCACTGATCCTCGTTGGAAAGGTCTTCCGAGGCGAAATCCTTGGAAAGAAAAGCGACAAACTCTTGGTTTTGAGTAGATGACAAATAGCGCTCGTAAAGCCGATCAGTGAGAGTGTGACTGAACTGCGCCTTAGTGAGCTTCACATTCAGTTGTGCCTCCCGAGCTAAATAAATTAACGAGAGGGGCAAAAGTGCTCCCTCTATGATTTGGGCGATAGCTCCAAGGTCTTCTATCACTATTACTCCTTCGATCTTTGAGGATGGTCTCGTGTTTCGAGGAAAGTATTTACGAATTTTCGGTCACGGATAAAGTCGAGGGCGAATCTTTCGTTTTATTTGGAGCCAGTAGCACTTAGCGGACAGCGGCGGATTAACGGTGATTCCTAGTTTGAAGCGACATGAGCCTCTGGCATTTGTGTTGAGGTACTCCGTTACGGCAAAAATACGCAGCACCAAGGAAGCAGTTTGTTCTACGGTCTGCCGCATGACGACTAAGCCTTATTACGACCCAGAGGTGAAAGCTGCGCTGGAGAAGCAAGAGAATCTTGGCACAGTCAACGCTGAGACAATTTCAGGGGCGCGTGCCTCTCGGCTGCTTCGAAATGAAGAAGTCGAGCTTTCTGATGATGTTGAGCGAGTAGATCATTTAATTACCGGTGCGGACGGAAATGAAATCCGTGTGAGAACGCACCGGTGCGTCGACGCGGATTCTTTGCAGCCGGCCCTTTATTGGACGCATGGTGGCGGCTATGTGCTTGGATCCCCTGAACAAGATGATGATCGATTTGACCGTTGGTGTCGTCGCTTTGATCTAGTGGGAGCGGCAGTGCAATATCGCTTAGCGCCAGAACATCCTTATCCAGCTGGTTTAGAAGATTCATACGCAGGCTTGAAATGGCTGAAGGACAATGGGGAATCGCTAGGGGTGGATGTCACTCGAATTGGTATCGGAGGCCCGAGTGCTGGCGGAGGGTTGGCTGCTGCGTTGGCGTTGCTGGTCCGAGATAGAGGTGAATTCGAAATCGATTATCAACTGCTCATATATCCAATGATTGACGACAGTCGAGCTACTGAAACTGCCAGTTGGAGCGTTCCTATTTGGAATCCCGAATCTAATCACTTCGGCTGGAGCTCTTATCTAGGAAGCTTGTTTGAGTCCGAAGATGTCCCCAGCTATGCCGCACCAAGCAGAGAACTGGATCTCAGCGGCCTGCCGCCAACTTTCATTATGACTGGAAGCCTCGATGGCTTCGCTGATGAGGACATCGAGTACGCGAAAAGGCTTAACCATGCGGGAGTTTCGGTTGAACTTCACGTTTATCCGGGTGCTCCGCACGGTTTTGATGGATTTGCGGGTCAGACGGCGGTAGCGCGACAAGCCCGATCCGATATCAACGCCTTCTTGGCAAGGATGGTCGGCTAAATACAGTCGGCATCTTTTGGTGAAGAGGAAGTTTCGTCGCGTAGGGAGAGTAAATAGAGGGCTCCTTTTGTCGGAGCGCTCTTCTGGCCAGTAGATCACAAGAATCTTGGAGAGGTAAGTGGAGATCTTGTGTGACCTTAGAGATCCTCTGGGTACTAGCGTACTTCCATGAAAAGTCACAACACTTCTGATGGGCGTCAAATGGAGTCTTTGCTAGACCGAGCTCGAGTGCACCCTGAGAGATCAATGGTGATGCTAAATCTAAATAGGTACAAAGCTGACGTTGAGTTCCCTCACGGAGGCCAATACTCCAACTACATGGCTGCTATCACCCACTCTGTTAAGGCAAATGGAGGAGCCGTTTTGTGGCGAGCTGACGTTCAGGGCTCCGTTGTGGGAGGTCTCGAAGGTTTTCATGAAGTCCTTGCGGTGTGGTATCCGAATTACGAGGCGTTTACGAGTTTGCCCGATGCCGATGGGGCGAAGGAAATGTTTCGGTATCGGAAGATTTGCGTTGAAGAAGCGCACATCATTGAACTTTCAACAGCGGGCGCGTTGACTCCTTAGTCTCGCTCATACAGATGAGAAGAGTCCTTGAGGAAAGCGTCAGCCGTTACTTGCCCTGAAAGTTCGGTGACCGTTTCTCCATGAAAGCTAATGGGCCTTCAACAGCGTCCTTCGTTTGTGAAAGTTGTGCTCCTGCTTCTGACTCAAGCTGTAGCGCTTCCGATTCAGTCAGGTCAATAGACCGACGCACCACGTTTCTTGCTGCGCGAACTGCCAGTGGCGCGTTGCCCGCAATTACCTCCGCGATAGTCAAAGATTCCGATAAGACGGCTTCACGGTCCACTAGCCGATTGAACAAGCCGGACGGGGCGATGTCGTCACTCAGTATTGGCTGAGCGCATAAGAGCAATTCCATAGCCAGAGCATTGGGAACGTGTCGCTGCAGAAGAGCGGTTCCGCCCATCCCCGGCACCAAACCTAAGGCAACTTCGGACAAACCTAGCTTTACGCCCTTCGCTACGACTCTGAGATCACAAGCGAGCATGAGCTCCATGCCGCCTGCGATTGCATGTCCGTTGACGGCCGCTATAACAGGCTTTCCGAGATCGAAGCCTGTCAGAGTGGCGCGACGCATGAGATCTCGATCCTCGAAGATTGCTTCTTCAAACTCATCTTGAGGTTGCCGGGAACCTGTAATTACAGGAATAGTCGTCCCAAGATCGAAGCCGGAGCAAAAAGTAGAGTCTCCCGCTCCGGTTAAAACAACTGAACGAACGCTCTCATCCTCTTCGAGGCGAGTCCATAGCTCAGCGAGCCTGACTATCAACTCCGGATTCATTGAGTTTCGAGCTTCGTGCCTGTTAAGTGTCACCAATCCGACGTGGTTCTCTGCCGTATATTCAAGAACGCTCATGTCATATTCCTATATCTCTCAGGTTGTAGTCGCGTAATAACGGTCTCGTTTGTTCGCTCCAAACGAAGTCTTTCTCAAGCCCAACAAAAGGTTTATAAACGTAGCGATCTTCGTCGTTGAAATGCTGAGAACGAGCATCTATCGCCCACGCAATCAGTTTGGATCGTTCAAAAATGTATTCCTCGTTGTATTCCGATACTGGATTGTGAACTCCGCCACTGCGAATTCCGAGTACCGATGATCGTCGATGAAAACCGAAGTTGAGTGTGACGCGAACGTTAGAACTCGTGTTAGCGAAAGACCCGTGAACCGCTTGGCGACTGGTGATTGCGACATCACCAGGACTGCAGATTAATGGCACTGCATCTGGAAGCCGGTCAGAGCCGGCGGCAGCGACCATTGATTTAATACTTAGTTTCCCGAGACGATTTGAGCCCGGAACAACCCATAGCCCATTTGTTGCGTCGCAACCGTATAGCTGTGCCATGAAATTGAACCCGTGGGTGTGATCGTCAAGTTCCGGGTTATTCCAGTGAGTCCAGCCATCCTGATGCCAAGCTACTGAACCACCTAAGCCAGGCTGTTTAATCCACACGGCTTCGTTAAACGGTGTGAAGTCCGGTCCGTTGATTGATTCAGCCACTCGCAATAACTGTGGGTGGCCGTAGAGGCGAAGGCACGCATCAGAAAACTGGAGGGACCCAAGAAACAGTTGAACAACGTGCTCTGGCGCCTCGGCAGGGGGAGTTGGCTCATTCATTTTTGCTTCGTGGCGACCGTAGGACGCATCAGTGCCCCCTAGAGGGTCAGATAACGGTTTCACCCAACTAATGTTTCGTGCCTCTAAATCAATACCTAAAGCTGGATTGCCGTCGCGATCTACAAGAGCGTCTTTGCTTACTGGTGAACGGTGAAGCATGTCTACTAAATCTGCTTCGATCTCGTTTAATTCTGTCGCGGTCAAGACGTCTGTAAAAACATAGAACCCGTTCTCTGTGTAAGCCTTGACTATGTCAGGCGCTAATTCGCCGCTGTCATCGAATCGAATTGGCCCCCGATTGCCAAGAGCGAGCGCGCGCTTTGTTCCCTCTTCTCGATAAGCGATCATCTGGGTTTGGTCGTCCCCGTAATCGACGATAGGCACTTCAACAAGTGGAAGCTTTGCTCGCATCGATTCCCCTCTGTTGCCGACTTGATGGTTCCCTGTGCTCTAGTACAGCATGTATTTGAAGAACAGCGTCGAATTGCTCCGATTGAGGTACGGTCCTCCCATGCCTTTAATCGAAAATTACATTGCCGGGCTTCTCAGGTACACGGACTTTAAAGGCAGGTCAGAGAGAGCGGAATATTGGTGGTTTACCTTCGCAAACCTGATTCTCGCCAGTGTGTTTTGGCTTTTGGGTGGGCTGGGTGGACCCATTCGAAGTCTTAGTCTTCTCTATGCGCTGGCGGTATTGGTGCCCAATCTTGCAGTGACGGTGCGTCGTCTTCACGACACAGGCAGATCAGCATGGTGGCTCCCCTTCGCTGTGCTCCCGACCCCGTTGGTCTTTTTGATCCTTTTCTTTATGTGTCTCCCAAGCGAGGCGGCCGACAATAAATATGGTCCGGCGAGCAGCCTCTAATGTCTATGCGAAGGACACCAACTCGGTGTTCCATGGAGCGGCTAGAAAGCCAGTAGCGTTAGTGGTGTGACAGAGTTCCTATACAGCGATATTCTCCCGACTACAGAGAGTGCCGTTCCGTACCGAAAAATCACCGAAGAGTACGTTTCGACATTTGAAGCAGGCGGTTTGAAGTTTTTAAAGGTGGAGCCCGAAGGTCTGCGTCTGCTCACGGCTGAAGCAATGCGCGATATAGCGCATCTATTTCGAACTGAGCATTTGGCACAACTTTCATTGATCCTTAGCGACCCTGAAGCTTCAGACAACGATCGCTTCGTAGCTACGGAGCTTTTGCGAAACGCCAATATCGCGGCTGGTGGTGTCTTGCCGAGTTGTCAAGACACAGGCACTGCAATCATTTGGGGAACCAAAGGAGAGCGCGTTGTCACAGGCTCCGATGACGGAGAAGCGATTAGTCGGGGAGTGTTCGACACCTACTTAACTTCGAACCTTCGATACTCCCAATTAGCTCCGTTGACGATGTTTGAGGAACGGAATACTGGAAACAATCTTCCTGCTCAAATCGAGATCTACTCCGGCCCCGGTGATGTCTACAAGCTTGCCTTTATGGCCAAAGGGGGAGGTTCAGCCAACAAAAGTTTTCTGTTTCAGCAGACCAAAGCGCTTCTGAACCCGACCAGCCTTACGCAATTCCTTGATGAGAAATTGCGAACCTTAGGGACTGCAGCCTGCCCTCCGTATCACCTCGCCGTTGTGGTGGGTGGCACATCGGCGGAACATGCACTAAAGACGGCGAAATATGCCTCTGCGAAATATCTTGAGGGACTTCCTTTAGAGGGCAGCGATGCTGGTCATGCATTTCGTGATTTGGAGTGGGAGCAACGGATTCTGGAATTGACTCGTCAATTTGGGATAGGAGCCCAGTTCGGGGGAAAGTACTTCTGTCATGATGTTCGGGTGATTCGCTTGCCGCGTCACGGAGCAAGTTGTCCCGTCGCGATTGCAGTGTCGTGTTCTGCTGACCGGCAAGCGTTCGCAAAGATCACTTCTGAGGGAATTTTCCTTGAGCAACTTGAAGAAGACCCGGCCCGTTTTCTGCCAGAGGCATCAGATTCGGAGTTGTCGAGTGAAGTTATACCTGTTGACCTAAATCGCCCGATGAGTGAGATTCGTTCGCAACTCACGCAGTTCCCGGTCAAGACAAGATTGTCATTAAGCGGCACCCTTGTAGTCGCACGAGACATCGCCCACGCAAAGATTCAAGAAAGACTTGATGCGGGCGAAGGCATGCCAGATTATTTGAAAGAGTTTCCTGTCTATTATGCGGGTCCTGCTAAGACTCCAGAGGGTTACGCGTCGGGTTCATTTGGGCCTACGACCGCTGGTCGTATGGATAGCTACGTCGAGCCCTTTCAAGCTGCTGGAGGCAGCATGGTGATGCTAGCTAAAGGCAACAGATCCGCTCAGGTCACCGATGCCTGCAAAACTCACGGAGGGTTTTATCTCGGTTCGATTGGTGGGCCAGCTGCGAGGCTTGCGAAAGACTCGATTCGTAAAGTCGAGGTGCTCGAATACCCTGAGTTAGGGATGGAAGCTATTTGGAAAATCGAGGTTGAGGATTTTCCCGCCTTTATTGTGGTTGATGATAAAGGAAATGACTTCTTTTCCGAAGTCTCGACTCCGGTGTCGATAAGCCGCTGAATCGGCGTCGGGTACTGAAGGATTTCCCCGCTATCGCACGAATGTGAACCATACAGAAAAAGTGATTCCGGCAAGAGCCATCACCACCATCGTGACGATGCTTGATCTAGGGAGCCTGCCGTCGCTGTCGCTGGGTAGGCGTTTGCGGACTATTTGAAGCAGCCGGTCCGCCCAGGCCACGTCTCGGCTGAGAATCCCTAGCCCGATTGCAACTATTAAGAGGCCAGGACCAGGGAGTGGCATCATTATTACACCGAGAATTGTGACTAGTGTGCCGGCCGTCATTCGGAGTAGCCGGGTGACTACACCGCGGCGAGCCGCCTCCCGAGTCTCTTCTCGAAAGCCAGTTTCGAATTCCGCTTCGATTGCTGCTTCCTCGAAGCGGTTCTCCTCTTCGCTCACTGATTTCCTCTTTTCCCTTGGATTCGCGGATCTTATTGAGTCGTTCTAGTGTGGCTTATGGAACGACCAGACTGTAGGCGGTAGCGCGTCATTAGGGGGAACGGAAATGGCTACATGGAATATTGGAGATGTATCGATTACGAAAGTTCTCGAAATGGAAAAACATTGGCCATTTTCGGCGCTCCTTCCCGGCGCTGAGGAGGTAATCGACGACTTGGATTGGCTGCGGCCCGACTTTGTAACGGATGAAGGAAGGATGAAGCTCTCGATTCACGCCCTCGTCATCGAATCCGATGGGCAAACAATAATTGTGGATACTTGTTGCGGAAATAACAAGGACAGGCCGGGTGCTCCGGCGTTTGACAACCTGGAAACTGATTTTCTTGGAGAGCTCAGTCGTTGCGGATTTTCTCCCACAGACGTTGACGTTGTGTTAAGTACCCATTTGCATGTTGATCATGTTGGATGGAACACGCAGCTGATTGACGGAACATGGGTTCCGACGTTTCCTAATGCGGAATATCTTTTCGTTCGGCCTGAATTCGAACATTGGGCTGCTGAGCCTCAAGATTACGGGCCGGTTTTTGAGGATTCAGTTCAACCAATTATTGATGCGGGGCTCGCGACGGTTGTTGAAGCGGATCATCAAATAACGGCCAATATTTCGCTGGAGTTGACCGCTGGTCACACTCCGGGTCATGTGAGTGTCGTTATCGAATCAGGGAACGACATGGCCCTTATTACTGGTGACATGACTCATCACCCAGTTCAATTCGCTCATCCAGAGATGGCCTCTTCGGCCGACTGGCGACAAGATATGTCGACTGCGACGCGGTTCGAGGCGTATAAGAAATGGAGTGATGGCCGGCTAGTTATAGGGACTCATTTCGCTGGGCGCACAGCCGGTCGACTTAAACCGGTAGGAGATGTGTGGTCCTTCGAAGTGGACTAAAAGGATCCGTCATCTCCGAAATTTATGCCCCTTCGCAGTTAGGCATTATCGAACTTGGTTAGATCTGTGGGCTAGCAATCCGGCTTCAGCAAGTAGCACTCTTGGCTTTTCGAAGGTGACTGCCGAAACCGATCGTATTTAGGCAGAAAAATTTACAATAGTAAGTTCAGCCTAAGCTGGTGAAGAGTCTCGGGGCCTAGGCCTAATGAATTGATAACGAAATTCTCGGTGCCGCCGAAGGTGTCATCTAGGTAATCAAGGGTCTGTTGCATGGCGGCTCTAGGGGCTGACAACGCTGGTCTAATAGCTTCAATGTCTGCTCCGGCTGCTCGGAGACTGGGGGTTAGTTCTCGGATGCGTTTTTCGGATCTAAGGCGGTTTGTCAATTCGTAGTCATCAAGCACTTGGGTCCGTTCGACTCCGCATAATTCAAGGATTAATGCCGCAGCTAATCCAGTGCGGTCCTTTCCTGCGGTGCAGTGAAATAGTAGGGGCCAATATTCATAGTCAGCTGCGAGGTTGAGGAAACTTGCGAACTGATTACCGGCATCAGTCAGCATCTCCACATAGCTGTCCGCTACGTCAGAAACTGAGACGACAGTTACCGCACCCGCTCTTACTCTCTCGACGAACTCAGTCTGCTGGGCTATCTCATCACCGATTGGCAACGGAGCATGAGTGGTGACCGTAGACCAGAGTCGAGAGACATCACGATTTGCTTCGGCTGAAGTCCGGAAATCTACGACGGTTCTAATTCCGAAGCTTTCAAGTTCCTCTTGATCATCTTCGGTCAGTTGGCTGAGTTTGTCAGACCTGAACAGCACATTCGTGCGAATCTGTTGGCCATTCGCAGTTCGGTAACCACCCACGTCGCGACAGTTCATTGCTCCTTCAAGCGGAATTACCGCGCTTGTGCGGCTCACGACTGGGGCCGAGGTTCCCGGGGCAGGCCAAGAATTCGCTCCCCGATGATATTTCTTAGGATTTGTGTGGTCCCACCCATGATCGTATAGGCAGGGGCGTAAACCAGATTTCTTGCTACGCGGCCACTGAGCATCGCTTCGGAACCCGTGACGAGACCCACGAAGTTGGCGACTTTTTGCTCAAACTCTGTGCACCAAGTCTTAGTTACCGCTGAGTACTGGGGGAACGGTGTTTGACGAAGAACGTTCCGAAGGACCATATCCCGACCAATTTTGTAGCCGGTCTCAATTTCGGCAATCTGCTGTCGAATAAGAGCATTGGGTGATTCAACCGATGCTTTGGCATCAAGGTATAACCGTTGGTTCGAAGCGAGGCGGTCAATTCCGCCTCGCTCGTGCTCTAACTGGCGCATGGTTTGACCGAAGCTATTGTTGATTTCTCCGACCAGGTTTTCGTTGGGAACCAACACATCGTTAAAGAAGACTTCGTTGAAGTGTGAATCGCCCGATGCGTCTTTGATGGGTTTAACTTCTATCCCTGGGGACTTCATATCAACAATGAATTCGCTCATTCCCTTGTGGGGAGCGGTGTCGAAGTCCGTGCGGCAAATCAAGTAACACCAGTCGGCAGATTGTGCACCACTCGTCCAAATTTTTTGTCCATTGACTACCCAGTGGCTTCCATCTTGGATTGCTTTGGTGGCAATTCCAGCAACGTTTGATCCCGCATCCGGTTCTGACATTCCAATACACCATTTGGATCGCCCAGCTCGCATGGAGGGTAAGAATCGTTCTTGTTGCTCTTCGGTTCCATAAGAAAGAAGAACCGGACCAATTTGTCTATCTGGAAAAAAGGAGCCAGCCATTGGAGCGCGCCCGAGTAGTAGCTGCTCCGTAACTATGAAACGTTCGACCTCGGGGCGACCATCACCTCCTTTGTCTATTGGCCACGTCATGCCGATCCAGCCTTTATCGGCTAACCGGAGAGTGAATTCGTCGCTGTATCCAACAAGCCATCCGTCATCTGTGTTGAAAAGGTCGGAGGTGGCTTCTTTTACCCAGAGACGAGCTTCTGTTGCTAGTTCATCGAATTCTTTGGGCCACTTGTAATCCATCGAATCCTGAGCGTAGTCAAGACTGCGCAGTTCTGACGATTTTGCATAGATGAATCCCGGTAACCTCGCCGGAATGCGAGCTGTGGTGATAACTGAATACGGAGATGTAGATGTTCTGCAGGTGCAGGAGGTTCCGGCGCCCGTTCCTGGCCCAGATGAAGTCTTGGTTGAAGTGATGGCGTCTGCAATGAACCGCGCCGATTTACTTCAACGAGCTGGCCAGTACCCTGCGCCTGGACCGCAACCAGAGTACGAAGTTCCCGGATTGGAATTTTCTGGAACGATTGCTGCGGTTGGCTCTCAGGTAGTCAGTTGGTCTCCGGGTGATGCAGTTATGGGCATAGTTTCCGGTGGGGCAATGGCAGAAATGCTTGTCACTCATGAACGCATGCTTCAACCAGTTCCTGGCAGCGTTGGGTTAGCCGATGCCGCCGGCATACCTGAAGTTTTTATGACAGCGCACGATGCGCTCGTCTCCCAAGGCATGCTTACGTCTGGTAGGCGTGCACTAGTGCACGCTGGTGCCTCAGGTGTAGGCACAGCCTCGATTCAAATTTGCCAAGCGATTGGTGCTGAGATCGCAGTTACTTGTTCTACCAACAAAGTTGGAGCGTGCTCGGATTTGGGAGCTCATCTCGTCGTTGATTATTCCAAAGACGATTTTGTGGATGCGGTCGGTGATTGGACCGGGGGTGGGGGAGTCGATGTTGTTCTCGATGTAATTGGTGGCGAATATCTAGTCCGCAACATACGTTGCTTGAAGACCCAAGGTCGCATTGTTCAGGTAGGCGTTATGGGTGAAGCGGTCGCATCCTTTCCATTGGGGGCTCTGCTTCCGAAACGTGCTTCGCTGATAGGCACGGTTCTGCGCTCTAGGCCCCTAGAGCAGAAGATCGACGCAAATCAGCGTTTTCTCTCTGAGTTGTTACCGAGGTTTGATGACGGAACGCTTCGTCCGGTCATTGACTCGCGTTATGCCTTGGAAGACATAGCGGAAGCTCACAATTACATGGCCACGAATGGCAACATTGGCAAAATACTGATCGATATTTAGGTTAAGGAACCCGGTACTAGCGATCAGTAATCGCTACGTAGTCGCGCTCTTCAGGCCCGGTGTACTTCTGTCGTGGGCGATATATCTTCTGCTCCGGGTCATCGAGCATTTCTTGCCAATGGGCAAGCCACCCGGGTGTGCGTCCGATCGCAAATAGCACTGTGAACATGTCCATCGGGAAGCCCATTGCTTCGTAAATGAGGCCCGAATAGAAGTCCACGTTGGGGTAGAGGTTGCGATCAATGAAATAGGAATCGCTGAGAGCGACTTCCTCAAGTTTCATTGCGATGTCCAGCAACGGATTCATACCGGTCACTTCGAAAACCTGGTCTGCTGTCTTTTTGATAATCGTGGCTCGTGGATCGTAACTCTTGTAAACGCGATGACCGAAGCCTTGCAGAAGAGTTTCGCCTGACTTGACTTTCTCTACGTAGCCGGCGACGTTTTCAAAGCTTCCTATCTCATGGAGCATGTGAATTACTGCTTCATTTGCCCCTCCGTGGAGTGGGCCGTATAGGCCACATGTAGCTGCAGCGACCGCTGAGTATGGATCGGCATTGCTTGACCCGACTGTGCGCATTGTCGTGGTTGAACAGTTCTGTTCATGGTCAGCATGAAGGATTAAAAGAATATCTAGAGCACGCGTTAAGACAGGATCGGGCTCGTACGAGGGGTCAGCGACATTCCACATCATTCGCAAGAAATTGCCTGTATATCCGAGGTGGTTAACTGGGTACTCGTAGGGCAGTCCAAGACGGTTTTTGTATGCAAAGGCCGCCATCGTTGGCATTTTCGCGATCAGGCGAATGATCTGGATTAGGCGGTTATGCGGATCGTCGATGTCTTTCGCTTCAGGGTAGAAGGTCGATAGTGCTGCAACCGTCGATACGAGGGTGCCCATCGGGTGAGCGTCGTAACGGAAGCCTTGCATAAAGCGAGTGATATTTTCATGAACGTAGGTGTGGAAGGTGATGTGGTCGACCCACTCTTCGGCCTGCTCTTTGTTTGGTAACTCGCCGTTTAGAAGTAAGTAACAAACTTCGAGAAAGTTGGACTGCTCAGCCAGTTGTTCGATTGGATAGCCGCGGTACCGCAAGATCCCGTTGCCGCCATCTATGTAAGTGATTTTGCTGTCGCAGTTTGCGGTCGACATGTAGGAGGGGTCATAAAACCACATTCCTTTATCTAGCCCGCGTAAAGCAGCGGAAGAGATTGTGCCATCGACGATTGGCACTGTGACGGTCTCTCCGCTCCGGTTGTCAGTAATTGTGAAAGACTCTTCGGACACGATAATTCCTCTGCATTCTGTACTTCTAAAGCTCCACGAAGGGGTCAAGCCTTGAGGTGCGCCGTTGCACGCTTGATAATCCCCGCTCCGGACCGTACCTCAAGTTGAGCCTCTTCGCCTCTTTCAGAGGGGCAGATTTGTGTTAGTCGTAGGAAGAATTACGCGAAAAGCGGGTTTATAGCCCATTTGAGGGTATTAGAGGGGAGAATTGTCGTGTCTTCGATTGGGTAAACGTTCCCGTTTGGAGCTGAAAAGGCCAATGAGGTCGGCTAGTTCCTTTCTGGTCTCAGCGGGATCGATGACGGCGTCCACAAAGCCGCGCTCTGCTCCGACGTACGGGTTGAGGTAGGTTTGCTCGTAATCTTTGACCCACTCTTCGATAGCTTGCTCTGATTCACCGCGCTGGAGAATCTGAGCTGCTTGGTTTGCGCCCATAACTGCAATTTCGGCCGTGGGCCATGCTAGGTAAGCGTCGTTTCCCATAGTTTTGGAATCCATCACTATGAAGGCCCCGCCGTAGGACTTACGCAGCACGACTGAAATTCTGGGAACAGTTGCTCGGGCGTATGCAAAGGCCATTTGAGCGCCGTGGCGGATCATTCCTCTCCACTCCAAATCTTTTCCCGGGTAAAAACCAGGTGTGTCGACGAAGGTGATCAATGGCAGATTAAACGCGTCGCACATAGACACAAATCTGGCGCCTTTTTGTGATGCTGGGATGTCTAGAGTGCCTGCGATGGACATTGGCTGGTTTGCGACTATGCCAACTGGTTTTGCGCCAATGGCGGTTAACCCTGTTACTAGATTTCCGGCCCAGCCGCCGCGGAGCTCAAGAAATTCGTTGTCATCAGCCACGAGTTTGATCACGTCTCTTACGTCATAGGACCCAGTCGCTGTCTGTGGTAGGAGGTCTGCGGCTTCGGGCGTCTTTCGGTCTATTGGGTCCGCTGTCGGTTGAAGTGGTGGTTCTTCATTGTTGGTAGATGGGAAAAAGCGGAGTATGTCGCTAATGGTGGGAAGAACATCGTCGTGCGATACGACCATGCTCGCGGCCCCTGTGTCTCTGTAGTGAACGGCGGAACCTCCGAGTTCCTCGACGTCCACTGTTACGCCGGTCATTTGTTGCACGGGGACTGGGCCACTTACGAACGCGTAGGCTTCGTCTGCCATTACGACAATATCGGCGAGTCCGATTAGTAGGGCAGTGCCTGACACTGCGGGTCCCGTAACACCGGCGAGTATTGGCACAATTCCGGATGCCTTTGCGAGCACACGCGCTGCTCGTCCCCAACCATCGAGTGCGGCCACGCCGTGGTTGGCGTCGGCTCCTGATGAAGCGAGGAGTAAAACGATTGGGATGCGCTTCTCCAAAGCCACCGTTGCAGCGGTTGTTATTGTGTCGCCGTCTTCGGGTGTGAGTGCTCCTCGGTGTTCGGGGTCTTCGGCTCGGATGAGCATGACTGCGCGTCCGTCAAGGTCGTGAACGCCCGCGACTGCGTGGGCAGGTGTTCCTTGTCGGATTTGCAGGTCGATAGGGGTCGTCACATGAATGAGCGTAGGCGCGTTCGGGGTCCGAGTAGTGGTTGTAGTAATAAAGCTGGTTAAACAGCGTTGAGCCCTTCGATTGTTGGCGCAAGTTCTTTCACGACGCGTCGAAGTACGTCTCGGGTTGCGGAAGCGGGTGCTGAAAGCATTCCCCGTCGACGAACGGCCAAACCAACGTGTCGCCTCGGCATGTTCTGTAGTGAGAGTACCGCCCAGCCTCCTCGGCCGACCCATGAAGGAATAGCGGTAACTGGCACGATGGCGGGGGCGTAGCCTTGGAAAGCGAGTGTCGCGGCGAGTCTGATTCCGTCCAGCTCGGCGACCGTGCGCAATGTGACTTGTTCTTGCCGGGCTTTGTCGTCGATTAGGACTCGAAGGTTTGAGCCGGGAGGACTGAGGAGTAACTCATGGTTTTGAAGCTCGGTTATCTCTATCGGCCGGTCACCGTCGGTGGCAAGGGGATGACCTTCGGGAGCTATTACTACTAGTTGCTCCTCAAAGAGGGGGCTTGTGAAAAGTTCATCGTGTTGAAGTGGGGTATTTATTACGGTTAGGTCTAGGCCCCCTTGTTCAAGTAACGGAATCAGGGCGGTTGTGGTTGAGTCGATCACCGTAGCCTTGACGTCGGGGAAACTTCGGCTCAGTTCATCCAGTAGCGGGGGTAGTAGCCAGCGACCAGTTGTGCCAATGATGCCGAGACGAACCTGTCCGGTTACGTGACTAGTCATTGAGGTCACGTCATCTCTTAATGCTGCCAATTCCGTATTGATTCGTCGTGCTCGGGTGAGTACTACCTGGCCTTCGGGAGTGAGTTCGCCGGCGCTTCTATCTACGAGGATTGCGCCGAGGTCGTCCTCCAGTCGCGCAATGTGTGTTGAAATGTTGGATTGAACAGTGTCTAAGGCTCGAGCTGCTGCCGAGAAACGTCCGTGTTCGGCCACTGCGGCGAGTGCGTCTAGTTGCTTTAATTCCATGAATTCAGGCTACCCGAAGGAATTTAAATATCTATAAAAGAGATTGAAACTATCTACAGGTTCGGCTTGATGAATGACCCATCGGTAACTAAGTTGTCATTTGTCGAGATAAAACGACTTCCCCCGAGTCGCTTGACAAAGTTCGACCGTTATTAAGGCGCCCCCCGCCTCAGCGGTCTGCCGGGGAGGAATACCCCTTTCCTCCTAACGGCTCTAGAAACCGGCCCGCCCCCCGGGCCGGTTTCCTCTTTTTAGGAACCGGCCCCCACAAAGGTCGACTAGGCGAAAGCAGCAGTCGAATATAACTTTGAACGTTAAATAGAAGCCCGGATGATGTTCAAGGCCGAACCTGCTTTAAACCATTCAATCTGTTCTGCACTAAAGGTGTGGTTGGTTTCGAAGGACCAGGTATCACCTGCGGCCGTCGTTACTTCAACATTGACTGTCTGGCTAGGGGCGAGTTCACCCAACCCGCGAATTGCTATGCGGTCGTCTTCTGCTAGTCGCTCGTAGTCTTCGCTATTTGCGAATGTGAGCGGCAGCATTCCCTGTTTTTTGAGGTTTGTTTCGTGTATGCGAGCGAATGAGCGAGCGATTGCTACAAGTCCTCCACGAAAGCGCGGTTCCATAGCAGCATGTTCACGGCTGGATCCTTCGCCCATATTTTCGTCGCCTATCACTACCCAACCTTGCGATGCTTCGTGGTAGGAGCGGGCTATGTCAGGAAAGGTTTGTGTTGCGCCGGTCAATTGATTTTTGCCGTAGCCAACTTCGTAACCGTCAAACGCGTTGACGGCACCCAGGTATAGGTTTCCGGAGATATTCTCGAGATGGCCGCGGTATTTCAACCAAGGACCAGCCATAGAGATGTGGTCTGTCGTGAACTTACCTTGCGCTTTTACAAGGATGGGAAGATCCTCATAGTCCAAGCCATTCCAAGCCTCGAAGGGCTCAAGGAGTTGAAGTCGATCTGAAGTAGGCGAGACTTTAACTTCGACGGAAGATCCGTTAGCGGGAGGGGCCACAAACGTGTTTTCGCCAGGATCGAACCCCTGGGGAGGTAATTCAATGCCCACGGGAGTTGACAGCGAAATCTCTTCGCCTGCGTCGTTAACTAATGTGTCGACCAATGGGTCAAAGTCGATTCGTCCCGCCAGCGCGAGCGCCATAACTGTTTCTGGTGAGGTTACGAAGGCGAGAGTTGCCGCATCACCATCGTTTCTTTTAGGAAAGTTTCGGTTGTAAGAAGTGACGATGACGTTTGCCTCGCCGGCTGTGTGGCCATCTTCGGCGCTGCGATCCCATTGTCCGATACAGGGGCCGCAGGCATTTGCGAGCACTGTAGCTCCGAGCGCTTCGAAGTCGGCGAGCAGGCCATCTCGCTCAATCGTCGCTCGAACCTGTTCAGAACCGGGCGTTATGAGCAGTTTCGATTTGGCACTTAGTCCCTTTGCGGACGCCTCTCGTGCGATGCTTGCTGCTCGAGTTATGTCCTCGTAGCTTGAGTTAGTGCAAGAACCGATTAGAGCAGCGCTAATCTCGGCCGGCCAGCCGTTGGCCTTTGCTTCGTCACCCAGCTCGCCTACTTCTCGTGCGAGATCGGGTGTGTGTGGCCCGTTTATGTGCGGCCCGAGGGTCGATAGGTCAATTTCGATTACCTGATCGTAAAAGGCTGAAGGATTCTGTAGGACTTCTTCGTCAGCCCTTAGATCTTGAGCGACTCTTGTTGCAGCATCTGCAACGTCCTCGCGTCCAGTTGATTTGAGATACCTAGCCATAGCTTCGTCGTAGCCGAAGAGCGATGTTGTTGCTCCGATTTCGGCGCCCATGTTGCAGATTGTCGCTTTTCCTGTGCAGCTTAATGATTCTGCCCCGGGTCCGAAGTATTCGACGATTGCGCCGGTCCCGCCCTTAACGGTAAGAATTTCAGCGACCTTTAAGATGATGTCTTTTGGGGCGCTCCAACCTGATAGCTGACCAGTCAAATTCACACCAATGGCCTTTGGCCATCGAACGTTCCACGGAAACCCAGTCATTACGTCCACAGCATCGGCGCCGCCAACGCCAACTGCAATCATTCCTAATCCGCCGGCATTTGGCGTGTGGCTGTCCGTCCCTATCATCATGCCGCCTGGGAATGCGTACTGCTCGAGTACGACCTGATGAATTATCCCGCTGCCGGGCATCCAGAATCCGGCACCATACTTAGCGCAGACACTTTCGAGGAAGTCGTAAACCTCTTCATTATTTTCTGAAGCGGCTAAAAGGTCTGTTTTGCCGTCATCGCGCGCCTGAATGAGATGGTCACAATGTGTAGTGGTTGGCACTGCTACCTCGGAGAGTCCAGCAGTCATAAACTGAAGCCAGGCCATTTGGGCAGTTGCATCCTGCATGGCTACGCGATCAGGGCGCAAGTCGACGTAGCTAACGCCTCGCTCTAGTTCTTGGTCGTGGGAAGCTAGGTGGTTGATCAAAACCTTTTCTGCGAGCGTGAGCGACCGCCCAAGTTTCTCTCTTCCCATAGCCATGTTCGCCGCAAGATTGGCATAAACGTTTTCGATTAGGTCTATAGGGGTGTTGGCAGCGACTGGCATTTAGGCTCCCTTGTTGTTGATCGTGCTCATGGGCGCTAATAAGACGATACGCCCTATCGTAGGTTTCGCCACTAGTGACCTAGCCTCAAACGTATGGCCAGCGGCGACGGCTGTCAGTTTTGTCCTCAATGTCTGTAAGAGCCCATCTTCGGCGCCATGGCGAACCGTCAGGTCCCTGGATGCCCGGGTTGCTTTCCGAGTGAGCTCGTTGCCGCGAGGCGTACCAATTTCCAGTAGCTGTTTCATCGGCTAAAGCTTCCACAGAGGTCTGGAGTCTTTTAGTGAAGCTCCTGTTGTTGTCGTCGTCGGCGAACTCTAGTGGGCGACCGAAGTTCACTGTTGAGGTCGATTTTTTGGGCCAATTACGGCCCTTCCTCAAAATATCGAAAGTGCCTCGAATGTGCACCGGTACGACGGGAACATCGGCTTGCTTCGCTAGGAACGCGGCTCCCGGTCTAAATTCTTGACCCCAGCCATCTGGAGATCGTCCGCCTTCCGGGTAAATGACCATGCTCCAGCCGCCGCGAAGAAGGTCGACGGCCTTTTCGATCGTGTTTCTATTGATCGACGTTCGCTCTATGGGAATTGCTCCAATAAATAACGCTGAAATGGCAGCGGTAGATTTGTTGCCAAAAAAATAATCAGCGGCGGCTCCGACAAATGCCTTGTGTTTCCATGGCGCAGGCATTGAGGTGAGCATCAATAGGGTGTCAGCGTGACTCTGGTGGTTGGCGGCAAAAATAGCCGGACCCTCTAGATCATGGAGGCGATCAAGGCCGCGAATGGTGGGGTTGGCGTAATAAGCAATTACTGCTTTTCCGAGGCTGGCGAGAGCTAAGCGTCGAGTGAGCCTAGATAAGTAACGGCGGGCCCAATCTGTGTCGTAGTTCCCTCCAACGTTTGAAGGCAGCGGGATTTCTCCCGCTGGGGTTTCCGCTGCCTTAAGAGGGAATTCGACGGAACGAACTACACGAGAAATGGAAGGCTTAGACGGCCTGTCAGTCAGGTGACTGATGGGGTTTCTCCGGTTGAGGTCCGTCATAGTGGTTCCTGGAATCAGACTACATCGGCCATGAGGACCGGGGGGTTGTGGATGTGAGTCAATGAAGGATCTCGGCCGACTACGTCGGTCGCCATCTCCAAAGCATCGCGCATAGTAGTCGCTGATCGAAACCCCATCCTTTTAACTGCTCGCTCTTCCCCTCCAACAATGATTACTTCACCGACGTGCTCAAGAGCATGGGAGCACCAGTACCACATATAGAAAGGGTGCACGCCGTGGTAAGCGTATGAAGTCCGGTATAGATGTCGGTACCACTCGTCTTCCGCATACCGCTTTTCGTATTTGTGTTCTATCTTTTCGGGGTCGGTGCTATCTGCCAAAACTTCTTCAAAGAAATCAATGTAACTCGGGTGGTGAACAGGATGAAACTCCTGTGGGGTCGGATGACTCATTATCACCACGCCGCCCTCTCGTACCAGCGGTTTGCCTTTGTAGAGGTTGAAGAAGTATCCGAGGCCTAGGCACGCAACCAAGATTGGGTTCATGATTGAGTTCACGTTGTAAGGACCTAGGTAGGGCAGCCCCATTGAGAGGATGTCGGTTTGTCCTTCTACTCTCACGAGGTGTTGCCGGTAGACATTTGCTGTTGTCACCTCATGAACAGCTTCTACTTCGCCGGCTTGGATAGAGGTGAGACCAAAGGGCGCCCTGATTCCTTGGAAAATCGAACGAGCAGCTTTGCGTGGGATTTTGTCGAGAAACTTTTTGGTCCCGAATAGAAACATTCGCTCTTTGGCGTTCATCTCCCATTCGCGCTTTTGCAGGAAATCCCACGGTTCGGGGAACGTGTTGTTGTTTAACGTGGTTTCTATTTGGAAAATCTTGACTCCTGCATCCCGTATTAATCTGCCTTGGCGCCAATTTTTGGTGTGTAACTCACTATTTTCTTGATCCATGAAGGATCTAGACCGTCGCATTGTTTCAACATTGTGGTGATGACGAAGGGCCGTATAGCCCGACAGTCCTGTGGCAACGCTCTTATGCCCTCCGTCCATGGATACGAGGTTGATGTTGACGTACACGATCAGGTCCGACTCGACAGCGCGTTTAGAGATAACGACTTCTTCCCCGTGGTCTGTCTCACCCAGGTGAGATAAGCCGTCGGGGTCTTCTGCGTCGAAGTTGTACAACTGGCCGTGGGGAGCGAACGCGTCGTAAACGCGGTCGCCGACGGCATGTCGGAGTTCGGCTTCGGTCATTCGTCTGTGGAGAGCGAGTGCGGCGATGAGGTGGACATCGTCGACGCCTGCGTTTGCTGCGAGGTCGAGGACTTGTTCAATGATTCGACCTCGAATATCCGGCGCTTGCATTTGTGGAAGGGGTAAGGAGATGTCGTCGAATGCGATTGTCAACTTCATTCCTGGTTGAAGTAGCGCCTCCAATGGGGGTGAATCACCTAGTGGGTTGGCAAGGGCGTCTCTGATAGCGCTATCGACATCTTCAATGGGTTCCACCGGTTCATTTGGGTAAATCACTCGGCTTCCCGAAGGGAGCTTTTCGAATCTAAAACCTTCGCCGTGGTGGAAGAGAATTGGCGGTGTACTTCGGTCTACTTCGAGCACCAGGCCCTGTCTGGCAGGCATTAGCGGACTCCTTGATGGGGTGGTTTGACCTTTGGGCGTTGCCCCATAGGTAAAAGTGGTTTGGGTGCCCCTGAGGTCTTTGGCCAGTTCTCTGTTAGCCAACCGCGTTTTTCTGCAATTGTCACAAGTCTCGTCTCCGGGTTGACGGCGACTGGATACCCAACTGCTTCAAGCATGGGTAGATCTGAAGCGGAGTCAGCGTATGCGACGCCTTGCTCAGGGAGAAGTCCGTTTTGCTCTGCCCATTCGATCATGAGCTGAGCTCGTACCTCGCCGGTGGGGGGGACATCGATCATTTCTCCGGTTAGTTTGCCGTTTTTGTTGTCTATCTGTGCTGCGATTATGTGGTCGAATAACGGGCGGAGGGGCTCAACTGCGATGTCCAAGGCACCAGTTATAAGAACTGTTTGATGTCCTGCGGCTCTATGAGCGCGTACCCTGCGCAGGCCAGCTGGGAATGATTTTATGAGAATGAGCTCGCTGAGCATTTCGGCGGCGTCTGCCTGTAACTGTCCGAGGGGGGCTCCTTTGTATCTCTGGTAGAAATATCGCAGGAAGTCAGTTCTGTCCCGTTTGTCTCTTCTCCAGAGACCCGGTGTTTCGCTCAGGGTCCGTAGCGCGAATTCGAACCTCTGTTTGGGGTTCAGTCGGCGGGTAGCCAACCATGCGTAACTCTCTACTACGTTGCTCGCAATAAGGGTGTTCTCAAGGTCGAATGCTGCGAAATGCCGGCCGGGGTCCAGGACAGCTGAACGTAGACGCTCTGATCGGCTGGGACCGCTGCGCTTCTCTGGCGTTGTTTTTACCCTGGCTTGAATAACTACTGTTGGTAAGTGCACCTCGGTGATGTAGTGATGCCAGTCAATAACCCGTGGATCGAAACCAAATTGACTCCTATCTTGATCGGTTAATGACTCCCACAGTGCGAGAGTGCGGTCAATTCCGTAGATTGCTTCGCACTTTCCGTATGCGCCGTAAATGTTGACGTACCCCTTAATCTGGTCGAGGTTTTGTCGGCGTTCCGCAAACTTGCTTGTGAAACTACTTTCCCCTCGAATTGGAAGGCGGTTTATCACCTTTGCGGCGACGTCAAACGCCTTGACGACTCGATCGAGTTGCTCTTCTAAGCCGCTGGATCCGGCGTATTTCCATTCAGTGCTGGCTGTTGGATGGCCGTTTGAATCGTAGACGGGGTGCTCTTGGAACCACTCCATGGCGGTGTCGAGGAGCACTTTAAATTGAAGCGGGTTCGTTGACCCTGAGGCGACTTGGAAGATCTCTGGTTCGGTCTCTGGTCCTTTGGCGGCCACGGCGATGATTGCGGCGGCGACCATATCTACTGGGATCACGTCGATGATCCCTTCGGGATAGCCAGGGAAAGTGTTGAGTTCACCTTTTGCGAACGAAACAATTAGGGGTTCCGCCATTCGAAAGCCCCTAATCCAACCTGGGGCAGGTTGCTCCCAAGCCGACTCGATGATTGAGGGCCTCACGATACTTATTGGTATCTCTCCATGAAGTTCGATCAGCGCTGTCTCGCCAAGAGCTTTGGAATATGTATAGACGTCTGGCCAACCTAGAGAAGTCGCTCTACTTCTGCCGGCTTCGACCATTTGGTCGTTTACCCATGCTTCTCTGAGTTGCTCAGTTTTTGCTGCGAGCATGGGTAGCCCTGCTGCACCGAGTTCCTCTCTTGCTCCTTTGCCGAACCGCTTTAGCTCCTCGGGCACGCGGCTGCGGGCATCTAGGTCGCTTCGTGTTCGTCTCGCTGCGTCAACTTCTGCTCTCCAGTCCACCTTTACTTGAAAGGGCGTGCCTGCGAGCAGCTCTTCGTTTGCTGCGCCTCGACGGTTGCCAGCCACGTAGCAGGTTGAGACAGCAATGAGATGAGGTGTGACGGCCTCTTCATTTAATAATTGGACTATTCGATTGGGTCCGAGCAGGTTGATCTCGATGGAGCTATCGAGAGGACTGTCAAAACTCACCGTTGCGGCAGAATGAATTATTACGTCTGCCGAGATAAATAGGCGGCGATCGAGGTCGCTAAGGCCAAGACCATCAGCGCTTACGTCACCAGACACCACTGAAATTCGCTGGTCGCAGGTTTCTTCGAAGCTTTCTCCCCATTGTGACCTCAGGGAATCAAAGGCATCGTTGCGGAGGATTTCTCGTTGAACCCGCCGTTCGGCGCTGTTGCGCCGGGTTGGTCTTACCAGGAGCACCAATTCGCAATCTGGGACCTCTCGAAGAATACGTTCGACAAGAGCTGTCCCTAAGAAACCAGTGCTGCCGGTCACGGCTATGCGCTTTCCTGCTAGGGACTCACTTATCACGAATCTAGTTCTAGCAGAAAACTTACCAAATGGTAAGTCTATGTTCGAATTTGATCTAAAATGTGGTCGTGCCTGGTAGTACGCGTGAACGGATTTTGGATGCAGCCCTAACTGCATTTGGGTTACGCGGGTTCGATTCGACTTCTCTGGATGAGCTTGCCGCTCAAGTAGGAATTACGAAACAGGCAATTCTCTACCACTTTTCCTCTAAACAGGAGTTGCTGGCGGCCACGATCGAGCTTGCGGTCCAAGAATTAGGTGGGGCTTTGTCGGAAGCGGCTGATGCTGAAGCGAGAGGTTTTCAAAGGATCGAAGATTTAGTTCGGGCGACGTTTTCTCTTGCTGCCCGGAGGCCCGAGGTTTTAGGACTTGTGCGTATTGTGTCGCGGCAGGGGGGTGCTGCTTCAAGCAAGTTGGCATCGGCAATGGGCTTCATGCTGGCGGAAGCGGTGAAGTTTGTTGAGGAGGAGATGTCTGCTGGACGTTTTCGACGCCTTGAGCCTCGGATGCTTTTATTGGCGGTCTACTCAGCGGTGGTTGGGGTTGCAACTGAGCCCGAGGTAATGAGGGCTTTGGGGTTAGAGCCAGACTTAAGGTCGTTGGTTAGAGCTCGAAGGGAGACAATCGAATTCCTTCGAGCAGCGTTAGTTGCCGATTAAGGAGCTTCGTTCTCCAAATTGGCGAAGTATCGAGGGCAGGGGGCTACTGCTCTGCCGCCACAGGAGATGCCGAACCGAATGTAAGGGCTGTCGGCAGGGCCGTATTTGACCAGGTCTTTGCAGGCGCGAGCATCCTTTTGTCCGCAGAGTAACCAGAGTTGATCTAGGAATTCGTCATCGCCGGGAGGTTGTTGCTGTGGATCGAGAAGAGCCAGCGAGGGTGGCCGACCTTCCTCCTCAAGGATGAGAGCGCAGTAGCTGGTTCCTCGCGCCCCGCATGTCGACGCAAATTGGGCGTAGCTGGATCCGGTGGGCGCGATAAGGCGCAGTTCGCCGCAGGCGGTGGCGCTGCCATTTGAGCATCGGTCCCACCACGCATCTAGATTTGGGTCTTCGCCTGGAGAAGGGGTAGAGGGCGTGAGTTCGCCTTCGAGTTGCAGAGCGCCGAGGAGAAGTGAGCAGTCGATATTGCGTCGCCCTCCGCAACTGAAAGCGAACTGTTCATAGGGACTGCCTTCAGGTGCAGCATAAAAAAGTTCGTCGCATGCTTTGGCGTCACCTTGGCCGCACATTTGCCATTGGAGGTCGAGTTCAGCGTCGTTGCCGGGTGGGGGATCCGTGGAGTTGAAAGCAGATGGGGCTCGTAGGAGCTGTGGCGGAAGCTGTAATTGGTCGTCAAGTGAAGTTGGTGGCTTTAGAGAGTTGCTGTTATTGAGGCAATAATCCTTCGCCATGTCGAGGGCGCTTTCTTCTTCTGGAGTGAGATCATTGTTGAGTTCAGCGAGGTTGAGGCTCCAGCCGTTGAGGAGGTGCTCCTCTATGCATCGTCTCGTTTCCTTCGACAGGCCCGTTACTGGGTCATTTGTGGCGCCGGTTCGTTCTGTCGAATATGAACAGGCCGTTAGAAGAGCAACAGCAATAAGGATTAGATGTCGACGCATTTAGGTCAACTTGTTTGCGATTGCGCCGACATCTCGAAGCGCGGTTCCGTCCGCACCGTCTGTGCGAAACGTGATTGCGGGTGCTGCGAGAGCTTCTTCGATCATCTCGCCTAATAGGCGACCGAAAGGAACGCCTTCGTGGGCCCAGAAATACCAACTGAGAGAGCCTGGGATGGTATTGATCTCGTTGACCCATAAGCCATCTGGATTCCATAGAAAATCGATTCTTGCCACTGATCTGACCATGGCTAGGTCAATAACGCGTGCTGCGATGGTGCGGAGTTGCCCTTCGATATCAGCGGGTAGTTGGGCTGGAAGTTCACGTGGCGCACTCGCCATTCCTTGTGAACCGCTCAGATATTTATCCCGATAGCTGTAGATGCCGGGGACCTCGGGGCGTAGCGGCCTCTCAACTGCGCTGAGGCTTACTTGGGGGTGTGTCCGAACTGAGATATTTAAGTCGACAGCGTCTTCTAAATACCTTTGGACGACCGCGCCGTCTCGAAGCAATGGTTGACTTTTGGCGAGTGCTTTTGCGGTGTCTAGGTCATCAACTACTTCGATCCCTATGGAGGAACCCCCAAATCTTGGTTTGACGATGAAGGGACCTTGTTCTTCAATCGAAAGCTCGGGCGTGATTTGGTGAAGCGGAAGACTGGGTATCGACGCAGCTTCCATTGTTCCTGAGAACGCTAATTTGTCCATGCCAAGGGCGGCGCCTGCTTGGCTTGGGCCGGTGTAGCGAATGCCTGCCAGGTCGAATGCCGCTTGGAGAGTGCCATCTTCCCCGGGTCCCCCGTGACAGCAAACCACCGCGATGCTGATCTCAAGCCGTGATTGTTTACCGCGTTTCTTTATTTTGTGGAAGCCGCCTTCTCTGCCAGTTTGAAAAGATAGGGGCTCAGCCGTTTTGGGGAGCCCTTCGGAGAAGTCTTTGGCTTCGACGTCTTGTGGGACTTGATGCCAGTCGCCGGTTTTGGACCAGTAGAGCGCTATGACGTCATTGCCCATTTCCGCGAGTGCGCGCACTGCCTGTAATCCAGTGAGGATTGAAATGTCATGTTCCGGTGATGGGCCGCCGAAGCAAACTGCTGGAGAATTCATTACTACCTATGAAACCCTAGATTTCGTCTGAGGGGAGGTCATCTCGTGATCTCGCTAACTAGATGGTTTACGGGTAGTGGTCTGGTAAGTCGTTTTCGTAGAGCACAGCGTCCCCTTGAGTGAGGTTCTTCCGAACCCATTCAGTGGCTTCTTGACGGTTGGCTACAAAATGGACTCTGGCAGTGCCATCTCGGGCGCCGTTGGTGAGCGCTGCCCTGTTTGTTTTCCCGACAATGACAAAGTCATCCGCAATCAGACTTGCGTCAACGCCGAGGCGACGGTTTTCTGCGGACTGGCGACTACCCAACTCGACCATTCCTGGGGTAACGACTGCCTTTCTCTGGGCCTGAAGTTGAGAGAGAGTTGAGAGGGCCACTGCGGCGCCCGCTGGGTTGCTGTTATACGTGTCGTCGATGATCTTGATGCCCGACGGACTGGTCAAAAGTTGGCGTCTGTGTTCGGGTACGGGAAGGGCACCGATGCGTTCGACTATTCGTTCCTCGGCAACGCCGAGACTTACAGCGACAGCGATAGCGCAGGCAACGTTTATCGGCACTGCATCCGATTTAAGGTTCCTGGCGATTTCGCGACCGTCGATAGAGATGCTCAGTCCCGTGTCAGCGGTAACAAAAATATTGGCTGCCGCGTTTTCGCTGGAACATTTTAGGACTGTTATTCCTGATGCTTGGAGCCGATTAGCTTCGGTGTCGAGTCCGTAAGCGTCGATGTTGACTATCGCTATTCGACTCGACGAGAAAATTTCACTCTTGGAAGAGACAATGGTGTCAAGATCACCGAAGCGTTCGAGATGGACCGGACCAATGGACGCAAGCACTGAGATTGATGGCTGCACCCATTTGACGAGGTCCGCGATTTCGCCTGGACCGTAGGTGCCCATTTCAGCGATAAATACTTCGGTTCCTTCCGTGAGGTGTTCGTTTACAGCTCTCGAAAGGCCGGCGCTGTTGTTGAAGCTCGCAGGACTGGCGACAACGCTGTAGTTATCTGATAGCAGGTGGCGTATGTAACCCTTAATCGTTGTCTTGCCGTACGAGCCTGTAACCGCAACTCGGACGGGGTCGATGCGTTCTAGCGTTGTGGTTGCTTGAACGACATAACGGTTAGCGGCTCGTTGTTCTATGGGGCGAAGAATTGCGAGAGCTAGATCAACCAAGATAGGTGCAGCAAGCGATAGAAGGGCGTAGCCGAAGGCGCCGATATCAATTACTCGTAGCGTCGTCAGCACTGTAAGAGATAGAAGCAAGTGAAGAGCAGATAGGGTTTGCAGTCTTCTGGTCCAAGCAAGGGAGCTTGTGCGTCCCTTCAAACCGAGACCGAAGGGTCCAAAAGCGGCAAGAACTGCCGTCAGAATCGCTCCTGCGGCAAACCATACCGATGAGATTACGGCGGCGAAAGCCATCGTTAAAGCGAAAAGATTGACAGCTCCGAGCTTCCACCACCGGATTGCGAAACGGGTTGTCGTCCAGGGAAGGTAGTGTTCGCGCTGGGCCACGCGAAGCCATCTCAGAGAAGATAGGGCGAACCCGACGAAACAGGCGATGAGGCACACATCGGAAAAAGTCACCTCAATGCACCGAGTCTTCGATCGATTGCTTCTCTCAGTGCTTGCGGGGCGTTGGTTGGTACGAAGTGGTCGACCCCGCCTAAAAGAGTAAGTCGGGCGTCGGCCAGTAGAGCTTCTGCTCTGCTTGCGATCTCAGGTGGAGCTGCATTATCTCCGTCACCCCAGACGAGGTCGACTGGTACAGAAATTGAACGAAGCTGTTGTTCGTAGGACTCGTTGACCACCGTTACTAAAACGTCGCGCATTACGCCGCTGGCAGCTCGGTAGTCGGCACTTCCATACTTCTCGCGAAGCCCCTCGAGCGATTCGTCTTTTATCAGGCCGAATCGGTTCATTAGCCGTCCCAGTCGATAGGGAAGGGCTGGTCGTTGCCTTCCGTGAGCTCGGTGCAGCAGCGGAACCCCTGTCAAAACCAGGCCGCCGATTAGAGCTGGCCGCTGTTCCGCAAGGTGGACCGCAACGCGACCTCCGAAGCTATGTCCCACGAGGATCACGGGCGTCTTACATTCTTCTAAGACGGGCGATAATAAATCCGCATATAGGGAAGCTCCGCCTTTATGGGGAGGAGGGGGTGAAGCGCCGAATCCGGGCAAATCGATACTTATAGCATTAAGGCCATCTAGCGAGGCAGTGAAGTCTTTGTGAGATCGTCCCCACCCATGCAGTGCGACGACCCGCGCTGCGTCATACCCAAATCGAGTGCCAAACAAAGTGCCGTCTACAAAGCTGGAAAGAGCCACTGGGCTATTGTCACCTACCCCGAGGATGAAATAAACGCAATCAGATAGTTTCTGAGCGGTTTATCGCAGATAAAAGTGCATGGAAACTCGCAGTAACAATGTTTGGGTGTAGTCCGACTCCCCAGTGCACGGACCGATCAGCAGCTTCGATTTCGACGTACGCGGCTGCAGAGGCATCCGCTCCTGTTCCTACCGCATGCTCTTGGTAATCAACCAGTGTTATTTCTAGGCCGCATTCCATAGCTAACGCTGTCTTAAATGCAGACAATGGTCCGTTACCTTCGCCGGTCACGGTCTTCTTTTCCCCCGAAACATCGAGCGAAGCAGTGACCGTGGACAGTTCTGAAGATTCTGAATCGAAGTTGCTCTTGTGTCCCAGATAGGCATATGGCTGTGAGGTGTTTAGGTAGGTTTCGTCAAAAGTTTTTTTGATTGTCTCGGGAAGAATTTCTCCTCCCTCATCGGTTATCGACTGAATCACCTGGCTGAATTCAATTTGCAGGCGACGAGGTAGGTCTAGACCAAAGTTGTTTTTCATTACGTACGCAACGCCGCCTTTGCCCGATTGGCTGTTTACCCGAATGACGTCTTGGTAGGTTCGTCCAACATGGGCTGGATCGATTGGCAGGTATGGAACCTCCCAAGTTTGGTAGTCGTCCGATAGCGCTTCGAAACCCTTTTTAATTGCATCTTGGTGGCTACCCGAGAATGCTGTGTAGACCAGATCGCCACCATACGGGTGACGGGGGTGAACAGGCAATTGATTGCAGTATTCGGTTATTCGACGTAGATGATCTATATGGCTTATGTCTAGTTCTGGGTCGACTCCTTGGCTGAAGAGATTCATTGCGAGAGTGACGATGTCAACGTTGCCAGTTCTTTCACCATTGCCAAACAGGGTGCCTTCGACACGATCTGCGCCTGCCATCACACCGAATTCTGCTGCTGCGACGCCGCAGCCTCGGTCGTTGTGTGGGTGAAGCGACAAAACAATTGCATCGCGGTTGGTTACGTTGCGGTGGAAAAACTCTATTAGGTCTCCGTAAAGGTTTGCGGTTGACATCTCGACGGTGGCCGGAAGATTCAAAATGATTGGATCGTCTGCGGTGGCGCCCCATTCGGCGGTGACTTGCTCGCAGATGTCGATAGCAAACTCTATCTCAGTGCCTGTGAACGATTCTGGAGAGTATTCAAAACGGATATTTGAATCGTTTGATTTCTCACGTAGTTCTCGGCATTGACGGGTACCTGTTAAGGCGATGTCGATAATGCCGTCTAGGTCGAGACCATAAACAACGCGTCTTTGAAGGGTCGAAGTTGGGTTGTAGAGGTGAACGATTGCGTTTTTGGCACCAGCGATAGATTCATAGGTGCGTTCTATGAGTTCTGGTCGACTTTGCGTGAGGACCTGGATCCACACGTCGTCGGGAACGAGATCTTCCTCGATGAGCATCCGGCAGAAGTCGAAATCGGGTGCGGAGGCCGAGGGAAATCCTACTTCGATTTCTTTGAAACCCATTTCTACAAGGGCTTCGAACATTTGCTTTTTGCGTGGAACGTCCATTGGGTCGATGAGGGCTTGGTTGCCGTCTCGAAGATCCACTGAACACCACAAAGGAGCTTCGTTGGTGATCTTGTCAGGCCAGGTTCGCCCATCTAGGAGGGGGGCGTAGGGGTAGTGAATGTATTTGCTGAAAGGCATTGAACTGGGCTGCTGTTTGGTTATGCCCTTTACATCTGCCATGAGATTTTCCTCCGTTAGTGGTATGTCTCCCTGCACGTCGCTTCTCTCGCCCACTTCTGCCTACAAAAGCAGAAGAACCCCCCGACCTTTCGGCACAGGAGGTTATGGCGAGGGCCGCTATTGTTAGCCCTCGCCTAAGTAAGAAGAAGCAGTCCGCGCAGCGATCCGTTCACGAGCATCACGATAGCACCCGATTAGCGTCTTGGTGCAAAGACCTTGAGCGCTTAAGCCGCTTTCGCTTCGATTGCAAGCTTCCGAAAAATGCTGTCTTTTAAACCAACTGTCCTAACCGTCGCGGTATTTGCACCGATCGAACGCAGCGCTTGTCTAAGAATTGTGGCTCCGAGTGGCATGTGTGGAGCTCTTCGTGGGCAAATGCCCGGTAGTGCCAGCCGAGCGCGAAGAGACATATCTTCGAAGGTCTTTATTAGATGCCCTAAATCGGCGCAGTCAAGGGTTAGACCTGTGACATTTTCAGGCACTTCTGATCGACGCATCGTGTGTATCAAGGTCGCTAGCCCCGCGGACATTTCGCCCAGGAGAGCTACCTGAACGGTTTTTGGCGCGCCGAACTCGGATTTAAGGGTCTCGCCTATGTGACGTTCTATTCGAATTCGAGTTGAGGCCGGTAAGTAGCCATCAGGGGTTGTGCGTGGCGCAAGGATGTTGACACCTAAGGGAAAACTGTGGCTACTCACCGGCATTGTTGAATTTGCTGGTCCCTGAGTTATGCCCAACGTTCCGCCGTTGAGACTCAAGACGGTCAATTGGTCGAGAGTTGCAGCGCTGCTGGCAGCTGCCTGCCAGTTCAGACCGTTTTCTTCCTCGGGCGTCAGGATTCTGATTTGGCAGCCTGTTTCTCGTTCGACGTGAGCTGCGACAGCTTGACCGTTGGCAGCCAATCGGAACGACTCAGTGGCGACACCGAACACCCGCTGACAGTTATGAACCTTGATGGCAGTCATAAACTCTGTGACTAGTGCTGTCATAGCCGCTATGTCTTCTTCTACGAACGAGCCATGGGAACTTACTGAGGCCCCAAGGTTCAGATGTTGGCATCGAGTATGTGAGCGCCCTGCGGCGCTGATATTTAGACGGATGCCAGTGTTGCCCAATTCGACCAGCGCAATCCTCACGTGGCAGAGGCTAGAAAAATTTGAGGCGGCAGTGGTGGATGCGACTTGTACCTAACTTTTGCTGCTAGTCCAGTTCGAAAGAATAATCATTTAGGACCTGAACCGAGCGGCCTATGTGTTCTTCGGTCATCATCATTTCCATCAGGTCGGAGTCGCTGGTACCCGCCCATTGCCGGCCGTTTGGTGTGCGGATCGAGGCTAGGCCGCGTTCCGGCCCGTTGCTGCCATGCATGACTGTGTATGCCTCAATTGTTCCGGCGCCGACATACTCTGCGTCTAACTCGACTCGAGGAACGACATCGATTTCGTCCTGACAATCTTGATGTAGGAAGCCGTTAGCAGGGGGGTTTGTGCTGTACAGGCCGAAAGCGTGTTTGGTTATGTACCCGCCGTTGGCTGAACACAGCCCCACTGACCCAGCGTCCTCGCGGAGTACACCCGCCATGGTGGCGATCGAATGAGTCACATAGTTGTTTAAGGGTCCGCCTGCGAACGTCAACCCACCGGTCTGAGTTAGTTGACGGTCGATGCCTAGTTCCATTTCGGTTGCAGCTATCTGAACAGCTGACGGAAAACAGCTGTAGAGATCAACATGATCGATATCGGATGGAGATACGCCGGCGAGCTCCATTGCTCTTCGTCCAGCAACTTGTATTGCGGGCGATGAGTGGAGATCACGCCGATTTGAAACGAAGTTAGTGTCTGCTCCGTCTGTGCCAGATTGGGGGAAAAGCCAACGGTCTGATGCGACTCCCGCTGCTTCAGCAGCCTCGGCTGAACACACGATCAAGGCGGCTGCTTGGTCAAGATCCCAGTTCGAATTCATAGCTTTCGTGTACGGAAATCCCACTAGCCGATTAGCGGGTCCCGGGTTACGTATTTCTTCTGCGGTCATCGGATTACGAACCCACGAATAGGGGTTGGCGCAGGCCACCTTGTTAAAGATCTCCCACATTTCGCTCACCCGATCGCGATGCTGTTCGATCGTTTCGCCGCGTGATGCTCGAAAGGCGGACTCGAAAATCGGGTAAAAGTTGATAGGCATCGCAAAGCCGCGTTCGAGTTCCACCGGGTGGCTCATGGTCACATCTTTGCCCAGCACTTCGTCTGGACTAGTTTCTGCCTGATCTGTGTATGGGATTCTTTCGCCGGCACGCTTGGCTCGTCTCCGGCTCCAAATGCCCTCAGCGCCGACTATTAAGACTATGTCCGCTTCACCATTTTGGATGCGGAGCGAGGCCTTGTTGACGAGGGACTGAGGCGTGTTGCCTCCATCTGTCGAAAGACCTGTCTTGCTGTTGTTCCCGAATTCATTTCGTAGGAGCCTGCCAGGGTCGGTGTATGGCCATGCACCCTTTACGACCCAAGTGTGTGTTGCTCGGTCAAGAAGGGCCCGAGCACCGGCGTCGTCCGCAGCTGCTTCTAGCGCTTCGCGCATCATCGCTAATGGCTCTATGGCTTCTACTGGGTTGTCCGGCTTTTGGATGAACTGGCCGGCGCCTACGAGTACGGGTGTGCGTGGATCCACTGAGCTCATGTGTTTACTACCTCTGCGATGCTACGGAGCAGCGATGGAGGACCGCTGACCTGGAGTGTGGTCACCACCGTATCTCGCCAACGTTGCAGGTCGTCTGCGATCTTGCTCATTGGGCCGACCAACGCTACTTCCTCTACTAGGGCTAAAGGAATTGCGGCTGCTGCGTCATCTTTTTTGCCGTTGAGGTAACACTCTTGAACTTTGTCGGCTACATCTTGATAACCCATTCGGCAAAAGACGTCGTAGTGGAAGTTCGCTCCCTTAGCTCCCATTCCGCCCATGTAGAGAGCGAGCATCGGACGAACGCGGTCGGCGGCTCGTTCGATGTTGTCGTCGGGCACAATTGACACCGGGCACACAACTTCAAAATTGTTTTCTTCTGGGATACGTCCGTTGGTTCCAATACGCGATTTGCCAGCCTTGTCGAAACCTGCGTTTAGGGCATCAGCATAAAACTGGTTGTCCTTGGGAGCGAAGAAAAGAGGCAGCCAGCCGTCGCAAATTTCAGCAGAAAGAGCTACGTTTTTAGGCCCTTCGGCGCCCAGATAGATCGGTATGTGTTGACGAAGGGGGTGAACAGTCGACTTCAGCGGCTTGCCAAGTTCCAACCCGCCCGGGAAAGGCATTTGGTAGTGGTCACCAACGAATGAAACTGGTTTTTCGCGTTCGCAGATTTCTCTAATTATGTGCACATACTCGCGGGTACGTGCCAGCGGCTTCGGGTACGGCTGGCCGTACCAACCCTCAACGACCTGGGGGCCGCTTACGCCCAGTCCGAGAATGAAACGTCCCTGGGTTAGGTGGTCCATGGTGATCGCTGCCATGGCGGTGGCGGCAGGGGTCCTCGCTGACATCTGAACGATGCCCGTACCGAGTTGAATTGACTTCGTTTGACTTCCCCACCAAGCCAAAGGCGTCAGAGCATCACTGCCGTAAGCCTCGGCAGTCCAGAAACTATGAAAGCCCAGTGACTCAGCTTCAAGCATGGTCTCCTGCGCCTCTGATGGCGGCCCAGCGGCCCAGTACCCGGCTCCGGTTGCTAACTTCATCTCTACACCTCTGCTTCTCGACTGGATTGGCGTCCGTTTTCTCTACAGCGCTTCTAGCACATATCACCGTAAATAGTGGTGGCAGTAGAGCGCACTACTTCTACCCTCAATCTTGTGGTGTCGTCCGAACAGCTAGCAACTGAGGCAAATAGACGCCGCACTTTTGCGATTATCAGTCACCCTGATGCAGGTAAGACGACGCTCACCGAAAAGTTTCTTCTTTATTCGGGTCAGATAGCTGAAGCTGGTTCTGTCAAAGCGCGATCAGGACGGAAGTCAGCGACTTCAGATTGGATGGATTTAGAGCAGCAGCGTGGTATCTCCATTACGTCGACAGCGCTGCAATTTGACTACCGAGAGTGTGTGTTGAATTTGCTTGACACTCCGGGCCATAGAGATTTCAGCGAAGACACCTATCGCGTTCTCGCCGCAACCGATGCGGCTGTCATGGTTATTGATGGTTCAAAGGGCATTGAATCTCAAACGCTCAAGTTGTTCGAGGTTTGCAGACAACGAGAGATACCCATTCTCACTTTCGTTAATAAATGCGATCGGCCCGGCCGGCCGCCGCTTGAACTCGTTGACGAAATAGAAAACATGCTCCAGTTGCTTCCGACCCCGATGTCGTGGCCCGTTGGGGTGCCCGGCGATTTGAAAGGCATTGTTGACCGCGGTACCGAAAGCTTCGTCAAATATGACCGAACAGCGCATGGGTCAACCGAAGCCGAAGAACATCGGATGGCAATAGATGAGCTAGACGAATCGTTGGATGGGTGGGTAGACGCGAGTGAAGAATTAGAACTACTTGAAGCTCTTGGTAGTCAAATTGACCTAAAGGGTTTTCTTGCGGGCGAGGTCACTCCGGTGTTTTTCGGTTCAGCATTAACGAACTTCGGTGTTCGTTTATTGCTCGACGCGGTCGTCGATTTAGCGCCCTCTCCAGCGCCGCGTTTTGATATCGACAATGTTCCGAGACCTGTGGAGGCACCATTTTCTGCATTTACGTTCAAGGTCCAGGCCAACACTGACAAGGCGCACAGGGACCGTATCGCCTACGTGCGCGTTTGCTCAGGTCATTTCCAACGAGGCATGAACGTGACGCAAAGTCGCACTGAGCGGCCATTTGCGACGAAATATGCTCACACGATGTTCGGTTCAGATAGATCTACGGTTGAAGAGGCGTGGCCAGGTGATGTGGTTGCGCTGGTGAATGCAAGTGACGTGCGAGTTGGGGACACCCTCTACGTCGACAAAGCCGTCGAGTTTCCGAAAATCCCCTCTTTTGCCCCTGAGATATTCCGGAGAATTCGGGTGAAAGACACCAGTCGATTTAAACAGTTCCGAAGGGGCCTAGTTCAGCTGGACGAAGAGGGCGTGATCCAAGTTCTTCGAGATGAAGATCTTGGAGATGTGGAGCCGGTGTTAGCTGCAGTCGGTCTCATGCAATTTGAAGTCGCCACCCACAGACTGGAAAATGAGTTCGGTGCGCCAGTTGAGTTGACCAACGCTCCCTATTCGGTAGCGCGTCGCACCGACACTGCATCAGCTGCTGAATTAAAGCGGCTGCCCGGAGCGACCGTGCTGGCGCGAAGCGACGGCGCTCTTCTCGCGCTCTTCGAGAACGAATTTTATCTTCAGCGAATAAGTAACGAGAAAGATCACCTAGTCCTGGAACGAGTCCTTGCAGAACAAGAGTGGCTTGGTGATGGAAATAGCTAAAAATCTTTAGACGGCTAATCCGTGGGCAGCTGATCGGGCATCAGGGGACTTCTGCCAACCCTGTATGAAGCGAGTACCTTCTCGTCGCAAACCTTGCATAGGTAGACGACCTGAGTAGCAACGATAGAAAGCTGGCTACCGCGAGACTTCTCTACAATCGCTTTGATAGCGCCTTCCATATCGCTCCCGCCGCAGCGATCACATCCTGGAACTGCGTTCGGATCCCTCTCCCATTTCTGGTCGCAAAGTTGACACGTGACTTCTATTAAGTCGTTCTTTGTCGTTCCCACCAGCTCTTCGGTTTCTCCGCAGGCGGGACATTGCAACTCATCCACAACAACACCGTAGCTTGGCGGTTGTATGTTGCAGGTTGGAGACCTTGTGACTGTTCCGAACGACCACTATTCGATATTGGGGGTTGCCCCCGACGCTGGATACGAGGTGATTCGTCGCGCGTGGATTTCTGCTGCCCGAGCAAACCATCCAGATGCAATGGTCGACGCACCGGCAGAGGAAGCGCGGATAGCAGAAATTCGGATGTTGGAGATTAACGAGGCGTGGCGAGTCCTTGGCTCAGAAGAGCTGAGAAAGGCTTACGACAAGGAACGACACCAAAAAAACAAAATTACTAACCGCGAACGACAAGAGTGGGAAGAACAGTGGTACGAGGAGGATCTCGACCTCGACGATTCTGATATCCCTAGATTTGAAGTAAGAAATCCCATAATTGCTCTGATACTGCGAGCACTTCCGTGGCTTCTCATAGCAGCTACCGGGGTCACAATTCTGGTCTTTTCGGCGTTCGCAACGGGTAGTGCTCCGAGGCAAATACCGGTACAAGAGTGTCTATCTCAGTCTGACAACGGGGAGATCACGAAACCCTTCGGCTGCGATCAAGCCGGCGCGCTGCTCATCGTGCGAGAAATAAAGGGGCCGATAGAGGGTTCGTATTGTCGCAACTATGCCGGACACCCAAATGCCTACAGAATTTCCGATCCGCAGGAAGCCAATAAAAACTATTGCGTTGAGTCCTTTAGCCAGTAGCTGCAGCTAAAAAACAATCTCGTCTGCGAACAAGTCTTGTATCTCTTGCGGTTCAAGTCCGACTTCGGAAAGAATTTCGCGGGTGTGTTGGCCATGAACAGGAGCAGGTCCTTTAACGGAAACGTCGGACCCGCGTAGATCGAATGGAGGGCTAATAGTTCTATGGGAGCTCATGGAATCAGGCACTTCCACGAACGCCCCTAGCGCTGCTACTTGGGGATCGTCAATTACTTCGTCCAAGGACTGAATGAGCGACCAGACCATGCCCTCGGCGTCAAGCTTCTTGGCCCAGATATGAGATGCGGCAGAAGCGAAAACTTCATCGCACATGATCATTAACTCCGGTCCCCAGTTAGCTCGTTCTATCGGATCAGCAAACCTTGAATCACTTAACCATTCTGACTTGCCTAACGCCCGGCAGAATCCTTCCCAATAGTTTTCGGCGGGCATGGTTAGCATTATCCATCTCTCATCGGCGCATCGGAAACGGCCGACCAGTGGAGAAGGCGTCTCGAGTCGCATTATCGGTTGAGGAACCTCCCCAGTGACTAGTCCGACTGATAGGTCAGAACCCATTGTCCAGATCGCTGCGTGCAGGAGTGCAATAGAGATGTCCTGCCCTGCTCCCGTGAGGTCTCGCTCTCGAAGAGCGATAAGAATGGACGAGAGAATCGCTAAAGCTGTCGTGTGGTCGCCTTGTCCGGGACGGCCACCGGGTGGTGTGTGGCCTGGCTCGCCCATTGTGTTAAGGACTCCGCCTCGGCTGAAGAAGGCTGTGTGGTCGAACGCGAGACGATCTTTGTCGGATCCTTCGTTGCCGTAGCCAGTCAAAGTGACATGAATTAAACGCGGGTAGATCTCGCGAAGATGTTGGGCGGTGACGCCGAAGCGTTTTTGGCGTTTGTTGGTCAAGTTAGTCACCAACACATCAGCTGTAGCGGCGAGTTGTTCCAGGAGTTGTCTTCCTGTCTCTGTTTTCAAATCGATGGCGATTCCTCGTTTGCCGCGATTGTCTAGTTCCCACCAAGGGTCGGGGCCTTCAGGGAC
>DKNM01000080.1:0-2005 GCA_002470695.1 Candidatus Neomicrothrix sp. UBA7388 | reverse complement strand
GGCGCCTAGGTCAGCCATCATGGCGCAGGCGCTTGGCGCGGCGATCATGCCCGCAACGTCCAATACTTTTATCCCCGCTAATGGTCCCCCTGGGTTAGCCATGATTGGGGTTATGGCTGCCCGTGCGAATCGCGTAATTCGCGTTTGAGAACTTTCCCCGTGGCATTGTGCGGAATCTCATCAATAAACACGACCGATTGAGGGACTTTGTAGCGCGCAAGATTTTGTCGACAGTGGTTGATTATTTCTGCTTCAGAAATTTCTTCGCCATCTTTTAGAACGACTATCGCTCGACCTACTTCAACCCACTTCTCGTCGGGAACACCTATCACCGACACTTCACCAATCTGTGAAAGTTGATAAATGATGCTTTCTACTTCGGCGGGGTACACATTTTCTCCGCCTGAGATGTACATATCTTTCCACCGGTCGACGATGTAGTAGAAGCCATCTTCGTCTCGGCGAGCGGCGTCGCCCGTTTTCAGCCAGCCGTCATCAAAGGACTCTTCTGTGGCTTCAGGCCAGTTCCAATACCCAGGAGTTATGTTTGGTCCTTTGCACCAAAGCTCGCCGGTTTCGCCAACATCTGCCTCTCTTCCGTCTTCGGTGACGATTCGGACCGCAGTATGCATTCCAGGAACACCAGCGGACCCGATTTTGGAAGTGCATTTGTCGGCGGGGAGTGCGAGCACTAGGGGACTGGTTTCGGTCATGCCGTATGCCTGCTGTAGGGGCATCCCTTTTGCTGCCCATGCTTCGATAAGGGGTACAGGGGTGGGAGAGCCACCGACTGCAGGGGCCACCATCGTTGGAAATGACGAGTTTTCAAATTCAGGAAGTTGACTCATGAACAACCAGTTAGCTGGGACGCCAATGGTGTGGGAAACGGCAATTTCTGGGTCGCTGAGGAGTTTTAACGCTTCGCCTGGTTCGAACGTTCGCATGACGAGATTCGTGCCCCCGAAATGGAAGGCGGGATTCGCGAAAACGTTCAGGCCTCCGGTGTGGAACAGCGGTAGAAACGCCAAATTGATCATCGATTCGGCACAGCCGTAATACTCAACGCAGTTCACAGCGTTCCAAAAGGCCATGCCTTGAGTGATGATTGCGCCTTTCGGGCGGCCTGTCGTGCCCGAGGTGTACATGATGGTGAGAATGGTGTCGTGATCGCAGGTCTCGCTATCGAGCCAAGGGTCGTGGCTGGTAAGGACCTCTTCGTAAGCTGCCGCTTCACCGATAGCGGAGCCCCAGGTAATCCGATGATTGATTCGGCATAGCTCAGCTATCTTCGTTGCGTTGTCCTCGAAGGCGTCGTCGTGGATTATCACATCGGGACTTGCGTCTCCAACGATGTATTCCAACTCTGGTATCGATAGTCGCCAATTGAGAGGAACGAATACGGCTCCGAGTTTCCAGCACGCGAATTGGACCTCAAAAAAGTTGGTGTCGTTCTCTGCGAGTACAGCTACTCGGTCCTCACGTTTGATTCCAAACTCGTCGCGCAAGGCTGCTGCCAGGCGACTAGTCCGGTCGTTCATTTGTGCGTAAGTGAATTTGCGCCCGCTTGCTAAATCATTCATCGCAAGCTTGTCTCCGCGAACTTCTGCGTGATGGGCTATCCAGTCATATGAAGGGCTACTCATGGAGCAAGAACATAGCCGGTTTAGTGACTCAACTTCACGTCGGAAGAGAAGCCCAGCAAAAGTGAAAAGTACTGAAAAATACTGACAAACATATAGATATGACTTGAAATGAAAATTTAGGTGTGCTAAGTTTTATTTCCACGTCGCCCAGTTGGGCGGCTTTCTTCGTTTTACGGCCCGCAATAGCGAGAGCACGTCAAGAATATTCATGTTCGGCGTCGTAGCGACTGAGCGCTGACGCTAGGGCGTCCGCTGAATACTTCGAAGGAGCGATATGGTGTCGCTCTCGGGCGATTGGCTCAGTTGGTTAGAGCGCTGCCTTCACACGGCAGAGGTCACTGGTTCGAATCCAGTATCGCCCA
>DKNM01000094.1 GCA_002470695.1 Candidatus Neomicrothrix sp. UBA7388 | reverse complement strand
TTCTAAGTTTCGCCTACCTCTATGTTGGCTTGCGCCAGCTGTATGTGGTGTCATAACGCAGTTATCGAAACCCCATAGCGGACTTTCGGGGGGTAGGGGTTCGACTGGGGCTACATCCAAAGCTGCTCCGCCGATAACCCCGTCAGCGAGAGCTTGTTCGAGGCCGGGGCCGTCAATAATTTCACCGCGTGTGACGTTAAGGAAGATAGCGGTTGGTTTCATAGCTTCAAAAAAATCGTAGTTACACATTCCCTTGGTTTCTTCTGTCAGAGGTAACCCCACAGCCAGAACATCGCTGTTTGCAATCACATCAGGTAATGCCGACATATTTTCGACCGCGGTCACGCCGTCGCTCGGAGATACTGGCAATGCGTCAATTGCTCTGACATTCATACCGAACGCAACCGCCCGTCGAGCGAGATGCCGTCCTGTGCCTCCGAAGCCAACAATTCCCATTGTTAAGCCCTCCAGCTCGATCTCAGAAAACCGCATCATTTCGCGATTCTCCTGTGTCCAACCATTTGGCCCTAGTTCTATGGCCGTCTTAATCCGACGAGTCAGAGCAAGTAGAAGTCCAAAAGCAGTATCCGCTAAGTGGCCACCGACAAGCCCCTTTTCTCCGGTGAGAAGGACATCGCTATTGACGAATTCTTCATACATGAACATGTCGACGCCAGAGGCGGTTGCGTGAACCCACTTCAGATTTCGCGCTTCCTCGAAAAGCCATTTCGGAGTTATTCCTAAAATCACATCCGCTTCAGATGCATAGACCATTCCGGCCTTGGGGCTATCGACAATATTGACTACCGAATCAGGGCCCGCAGCCTCTTGGATCATCGATGCTTCATCCGCAGTAACGTCGGGCAAAGTGAGCGTTTTGGTAATTAAAACGTTCAAGGGCTTATTCGGTACTGGAAGTGAGATTGTCATGTGTAGCTCATTTCTACGCTGCCTATGTTCGAATACTCGGCTACCCAATGATCGCCAGCCGCGACGGAATGCCTGGTGTAAGCGCCAGTAATGATTTTTTCTCCGGGTTGAAGACCTAAATCAAATTTATGCAATGTTGCTGCCAGTCTTGCAATGGAGACGTACGGATTATCAACCTCATCTCTGTGGTAACAACGAAACTCTTCTTCATCGTTGTTTCTAAGAATGATTTCGCAGTCGTCAATTGCGTCCACCTGATCCACCGGAACGCCAGTTCCTTCAACTATTGACCAATTAGTGAGATTGTCGGCGACGAGCATCGCCAAGTTTCCGCCGACCACAGCGCGCCGCTCGTTAAGTTCGTAACCTGCAGCAACTTTTGCTAGCCGGCTAGGAACTGATGCGGGGTCAACATCGGGTCCCGAAATTACCTCGCCTACTGTGAAACACATTTCTGGCTCTATGGTCGCGCCATTGATTGCTGCTGCCTCAAGTGAAGTTCCGTTTGGGGAAAGCTGCATCAAGTGGCCAAATGGCCGGTCGTCGATTCCCACTTGTTGGCGAGCTCGGTCGGAGGTCAGTCCCACCTTCCATCCAATTTGAGTTTCGCCCCTATTGATCCGGCGTCGACGGATTTCGGTTTGAATTGCCAAACCATCGTGAAAATTGAGATTTTTGAAAGCATTTTCTTGAAGGTCGGTGCCTTTTTCGTAGTGCATCCACAGCACATCGGCGGCTTGAAGTTGGGAGGCGTTTAGCTGATTCACGCAATGCACGGTAGTCGCACAAAATAATTCATGACGGAAGTCTTGCTTGTCGTTAGCTCAAGTTGTTCCTAGTTTCGTTAGCCTCGAAAGTATGGAACACGCGCCAAGTTCTTTCACGGAGTTGATGGAGTTAGAGCACCACGGACCAGACACGTGGGTGGGCTTAAGCCCTAACTATGCTTGGGGTCGTATCTACGGCGGACAAGTCATCGCTCAGGGCCTTCGTGCGGCATTCGAGACAGTTGAAGAAGAATTTGTTCCTCATTCAATCCACGCATATTTTATTCGGGGTGGAAGCTTGGATGAGCCCGTCCGTTACGAGGTGGACCGGTTGAGGGACGGGCGGTCGTTCTGCACGCGTTCGGTTGTTGCGCGGCAAAGTGGTGGAGCGATTCTCAATTTGTCATGCTCTTTTCACGTGCAAGAGCAAGACGCTGAAATTCAGACAGCGCGAATGCCTCTCGCCCCTGACCCTGAAGATTGCCGGTCGCGGGAAAATGACCATATGAACCTTATCCTTGACCGTCGCGCTCTGAACAGCCCTCCGGGCGCTGGGCGATCGATGGGCTGGGTTAAGTTACGAGGTGGGCTAACAGACGAAGAGAGGCTTCACCTCTGTGGACTTGCTTTCACTTCCGACGCAATTCAGTTCGATGCGGCTCGTTCTCTCCACCCGATCCAAGCGCCCCGTGAGGAGTATCAGCAGCGTTTCATGGGAGCTTCTTTGGATCACGCAATGTGGTTTCACCGTCCAACTCGAGCTGACGAGTGGCATCTTTTCGACTGGGACTGTCATGGTCTAAGTGGATCTAGGGGAATGACTGTCGGAAACCTCTTTGCGCCCGACGGAAGCCACGTGGCGACTATTGCGCAAGAGGTCTTATTGCGAGAGCGCAAGCAGTCTTAAAGAAGGCCTTTTCTGCTTTCGTTCCAAGGGGCCTCGCGGTCCAGACGCGGTTCGCCCGGCAGTCCAAGCACTCGCTCACCGAGTATGTTTCTTTGGATCTCATCTGTGCCGCCCCGAATAGACATCGAAGGTGCTGTCATAGTTTCGATGTATCCGTGCCCACTTTCGAGCATTCCGTAAGCGCCAGCGCTCAGATTCGCTAAATGAGCGCGACCTTTGTATGACTTAACAGTTCTGAGCTTCGCACCGCTCCCGGCAGGACCAGGTGCTCCGCTAACTCGTGTTTCGTCAGCGGCACGCTGTGTGGTCCATCGGCTAACAGTGTCGTGCGAATACATTGATCCGATTTGATCCTGTTGGAGGGGATTCAAATCACTAAGGGACTGAATATCGGCAATCCAACTAGGTAATTGAGCTCCGCGCGCGTTTCCATCTCCGCCGCCGCGGCTTCCCCCACCAGCGCGTTCATGTGCAAGGACTGTCATTGCCACACGCCACCCTTCGCCTACCTCGCCAATCCGCCACTTGTCGCGAATTCGGGCGTTCGCAATAAAAACTTCGCTGAAATGTGCGTCGCGATTCATCTGCATTAGAGGCCGAACTTCGACTCCTGGGCTGTCCATAGGAATCGCAAACATCGTGAGCCCTTTATGTTTGGGCTGTCTTGGGTCAGTCCGAGCTAAACAGATTGCCCAATCGGCCCACATAGCTCTACTAGTCCAGGTCTTTTGACCCTCGATAAACCATTCTTCCCCGTCCTTCTCAGCTTTAAGGGCTACGTTTGCGAGATCTGATCCCGCCTCAGGTTCTGAAAACATCTGGCACCAGATAGAGGTTCCGGCAGCTATAGGACGCAGCCACTCCTTCTGTTGTTCATCGGTTCCATGAGCAAGTAGGGCCGGCCCAACCATCCCCAAGCCGATTGCGAATGGGTAAAGATCGGGCACAATGAATTCTCTCAACACCCTTCCGACGAGAGCATTTTGGCTTGATGAGGCGTCTCGCCCCCCGTGCCGTCGTGGCCATGTCGGAACATGCCAACCTCCGGCCACCGTCGACGCTAGATACTTTCGACCCTCGTCCAGATCGTCTGACCCGGCACCCATAGTCGTCAGACGGGTTCCCGAATTCCGGCGCTCTAAAACTTCCCCCAACTCGCTTCTGATTTGTTCTTCGCTTAGTTCGCCCATCGAATCAACCGTCTCTATCCAATGTCACCTAGCGGCGAGAAAAGTTCGGGTGGCGCCGTTCGTTCATTGCGTTGACTCCCTCTTTCCAGTCGTCAGTAGTTCGCAGCCGATCTTGTTCTTCCTTTTCTCGATCAGTTGCCGACTTAATAGCTGCTGGCAAATGGCCTCTCATGGTTTCTCTAATAGATTCAACTGCCAGTGGTGCTGAGGCAGCTATTTCCCCCGCAAAATCGAAAGTTGCAGAACGTAGGTCCTTGAGTGGTACGAGTTTGTCGGCAAGGCCGATCTCGACGGCTTCTTCACCTTTGATTCTCGCACCCGTATACAAGAGTTCTAAGGCCTTTTGTTGTCCCACCAGTCCCGGCAAGGTGACGCTTAACCCAAACCCATGGTGAAATCCAAGTCGAGCGAAGTTTGCAGTAAAGCGGGCTTCGGGAGCTGCAATACGGAAATCTGCGAAACATGCAACTCCTAAGCCGCCTCCCACGGCCGCACCTTGGACGGCTGCGACAACTGGTGTTTTGCAGCTGAAAAGATCAAACGCGGCATCGTAAAGATGGCGGGGAGAGCCGTCGGGATTTTTCGCAGTAATTTCTCCACCGCGAGTCCCGTCGTTATGAAACTGCGCACCTGCGCAGAAGTTCTTTCCCTCGGCGCACAGCACTATTGCGCGACAATTGTCCTCTTGGTCCAGGTCTCGAAAAGCTGCGACTAAGCCATCGATCAGGTCGAGATCAAAGAAGTTATTGGGCGGTCGGCGAATCTCTGCCTCCGCGATGTTGCTGTCAAGTGATACATGAAGATCGCCATATACGCCGAATTGAGTCATGGTCTGATGCTAGGGCTCATTATTGAAGGTTGCATGCTGCTTGGAAGTTAAGACAGAGTAGATGAGCCACCCGTGATAAGGGGGTACAGCCCGTCGGCGCCTTGCTCGCAAGCGACACTTCCCAGCCAGCGACTCCACTCCGCATCTCCGCCGTATTCTTTGCGCCACGACCAAAGTCTCCGACTGAGGTGATGCAGCGGGTATTCCTGAGTCATGCCCATAGCGCCGTGCGCTTGGTGGCAAGCTTTAGTTGCTCGAGCTGCTGCTTGATTGGAAATTAGCTTGGCAGCAGCGATTTCGAATAACGCCGCTCCGCGGTTAGCCTCTCGAGCCGCTGTTTCGGCGGCCATGCGGGCAAGCGCTGCGTCCTGAGCGCCCCAGACAAGATGTTGCTGGACCGCTTGAAATTTTGCTACAGGCCTGCCGAACTGAACTCGGTCGTTGGTGTAAGAAACCGTTAGTTGACTCATTTTTTCTATGGCGCCCGCCATCAAGGCAGACCGAGAAAGGGCACCTCGAAATCTAAAGGATTGGGCAGAGACGCCTGGCTCCGCCCGGCAAGCCTCCACAGCGACATTGTTAAAACCAACATTGTCTCGCGGTTCGCCAGCCATGTTGGTCATAGGCGTGACCTCACAAAGCTCGCGGTCGACCGATGCGACATAATGGATTGAGTCGATTTCGAGGAGGACAACGATTTTCTCCGCAGCTCGAGCCCAGGGCACGCGTTCGGCAAATCCATTTAATT
>DKNM01000132.1 GCA_002470695.1 Candidatus Neomicrothrix sp. UBA7388 | reverse complement strand
GAGCGACTGGTTAGCGACGGACCTAACGCTTCTTGCAAGCGGTGGCCAACTAGGTTTATCCGGCGACCCCGACCGTTCACCCCTTCAGGTCGGCGCAGTCCCCCAAGGATGGCTTCACGGTGCGTTAGAAGCCGCTGAAGCTGCGGCACTGGCATTATTCGAAAGGAGTGCGTCGGGCTGGGGGCAACACGTCGATGTTTCGGCTCAACAAGCCGTAACACAATGCACGCAGACGATGCTCATCACTAGTGCCGTGGGAGCACCCCCAATCGCAAGAGCCGGCGGGGGAATCAACGCAGGAGGATACGTAATCCGGACTGTCTATCCAGCTATCGATGGCTTCGTCTCGATCACCTTCATGTTCGGCGAAATGTTGGGGCCTTATAGCCAACGATTAATGAATTGGGTCCATGAGGAAGGCTTCTGCGACGAATCCACCCGAGACCAAAACTGGGTGGATTTCTTTATGATGATTTTTGCTGGCGAAGCAGACCCGCAGGATCTATATCGAGCCCAGGATGCTATTGCAGCATTTACAGCTACGAAAACCAAAGCTGAACTAATGGCGGGGAATTACGAGCGACGACTTTTGATCGCTCCCGTAGCGACCACAAAAGACATCGTCGAATCGGAGCACCTAGCGGCTCGCGAATTTTTCGAAGAGGTTCCAGATTTGGGTTACAAGTTCCCGGGCCGGTTCGCCAAAGCCAGCAACCCGCTGCGAGAACTCGCCGCTCCGCCCCGTTTGGGTCAACATACCGACGAGATTATGCGGGAAAGCAAAAGGGCACCCGCAGCTCCTCTTGCTGCTCAGCCTGCCCCAACCCAAAAAGCTCTTAGCGGCGTTAAAGTGCTGGATTTTACTTGGGCTATAGCGGCGCCTATGGCTACACGCACCCTCGCCGATCATGGAGCAACCGTCATTCGAGTTGAATCAGAAGGCCGCATAGACGTAATTAGGAATGCAGGCCCGTTTGTAAACGATGAAACACATCCTGACAACACAGCCCAATATCACTCTGCGAATGCTGGGAAGCACATGATGAGTCTGGACCTCTCAATCCCTGAAGCCAAAGACGTTATTTGGGATCTCATTGATTGGGCAGACGTAGTGATAGAAGCATTCACTCCCAAGGCCATGGCTAATTGGGGCTTTGACTACGAGTCGATCAAAGAGCGCAAACCAGACATTGTTATGCTCTCGAGCTGTCTTATGGGACAAACAGGTCCCATGAATATGTATCCCGGGTTCGGCAATCTCGCCGGAGCCTTGAGCGGGTTCTACGAAATTACCGGCTGGCCCGATAGGGCACCATGTGGGCCCTTTCTCGCCTACACCGACTACACAGCTCCTCGTTTCACCGTCACCGCTCTAGTCGCAGCCCTCGATCATCATCGGAGAACAGGCTCTGGTTCCTACATCGATCTCAGCCAGCATGAGTCAGCACTACACCTCCTAGGACCTGCCCTTTTAGATCAAATTGTCAATGGCCGCGTAGCCACTAGGGATGGAAACAACAGCGACCGTTACGAAATTCACGGGGTATACCCCACCCTAGGAGAAGACAAGTGGATTGCTATTGTCTGCCAAAACGATGCCGCTAAATCAAAGCTGGCAACACTTCTCCAAGTTGACGAACTATCGGACTCAGCGATTAGTGAGTGGACAGCACATCAAGACCGATTCGACCTTCAGAATCTTTTACAACACGCCGGAGTCGCATGCCACGTTGTCTCTGACTCGATCGATGCTGTAGCCGACCCTCAACTCGAACACAGGAACCACTTCCGACGCGTGCCGCAGGCATATGCGGGCGAAACCGTGGTTGAAGGTTCGCATTATCAGTTGAGCAGAACCCCTTCAGACGTCTTATGGGGAGGTCCGCCAATCGGAGAGCACACCTTTGAGATTCTGTCATCAATGTTGGGGTACGACGGCGACAAGATCGCGGACCTTGCGGCTATCGAGGCTCTTTACTAACAATCGATTGCTCTTTGGATAAAGCTCGCTTGCGCTGCATAGCTCCTTATTCGATGCAACAATTGTTTACCGGGGACCACAAATGAACGAACAACAAAGACTTGACATAGCAACTGCCTTTATCAGAGCGCTCGAAAGCAAAGCGAAACATGAATCGATGGCGGACAAAATAGATGAGCCGACCCTAGAAAATGCCTATCGCGTCCAAGATGCCTTTATCGAAATAATGACCGAACGAGGCGAAGAAATAGTCGGATGGAAAGTCGCACTCACAAGCAAAGCAATGCAGGAGTTTTGTGGTGTCGATCACCCACTTTCCGGTGCAATCTTCAAAAGCAAAGTCCACCCTTCCCCTTACAGCCTGGACTTAGATAATCACCGTCACCTTGGGCTCGAATGCGAAATAGCTGTGCAAATGGGCAGCGACCTCAAGCTGGGAGAATCTCCCCATACCCGGGAAAGCGTCGCGTCGCAGGTAGAGATCTGTTATCCCGCATTCGAACTCATCGAAGACCGAAACGCCGACTATGACGCTCTTAATCCATTCGACTCCGTTTCTGAAAACGCATGGAATGCAGGAGTCGTATTGGGTCAACCATTATC
>DKNM01000141.1:761-5558 GCA_002470695.1 Candidatus Neomicrothrix sp. UBA7388 | reverse complement strand
ATTGCGCACTGTTGTTTGTATTTTTACGTTTGCGTTGACGCTGCTATCTAGGACTCCAGCAACCCTTAAGATCGCCCTATCGTTATCCGCTTCAAGAACAAGAAGCCGGAATTGATCAATTTTTATCGGACCCGTTTCCTCAATTCGTACCTCCCGCCAGATTCCCCCAGGATTTGCGCTTCGATCAAGAATTTCTGAATCTTGAAGAACTCCGGTGATATTTCGTTTGCTAGATAGATCGTTGGGATTCTCGCAGATGGCTTCAATTGCCAGAAGATGTTGTGTCCCCTGACGCGTCTCATTTGTTATCTCGAAGGTGTGTTCGACGAAATAACCCTCTGTGTCGCCGAGATAAGCACCGTTCAACCATACGTCGCCCTGATAGCAGAGACCGTCAATTGCTAACCACCGACGATGTCCTTCCTGAATCTCATGCAACTCAAATTCGCGCCGATATAGAACTGCTTCTGCATCAGAGAGAGCGCTTGTTGAATGCCATGAGCCCGGCACATCAACCTGCACCCAGTCACTGTCGTCCAAGTGCACGTCACCGACTCGTAGCCGCGAAAATTCGTCGGCCGCACGCGCCTTCCAACGTCCCGATAGAGAAAAATTATCTTCAGAAGTAGATATTTCAGTCACGATCTAGCTGACCGTAGCGGTCAAGGCGACCCAAAGGGCGCGCGGCCGGTTAGGGTTCGGCCATGACACAGCCTCGGAATGTCGGAGAACTTAAAAAGTCGGGATGGGTATCGCGGCCAGTTAAAGAAGAAATGCGCCAAAATGCAGTGGCGTTAATCTCTTCGGGCGAGCCACTGTTTGACGGTGTTGTTGGCTATGAAAACACTGTCCTTCCCCAGCTTGAAAATGCTGTTCTAGCAGGACATGACGTGATCTTCCTAGGTGAGCGTGGCCAAGCAAAAACTCGAATGATTCGGTCCATGGTCAATCTTCTAGATGAGTGGATGCCCTACGTCGAAGGTTCGGAAATCTACGATGATCCCTTTAATCCAGTTTCTAAATATGCAAAGGACCTCCTTGCGAAACGCGGCGATAAAACTGCAATTGCTTGGGCGCACCGCGATGTTCGGTACGGAGAAAAACTTGCAACACCCGATACGTCAATAGCTGATCTCATAGGCGAAGTAGATCCGATCAAAGTAGCGGAAGGCCGATACCTGTCAGACGAGCTAACTCTTCACTACGGCATGGTGCCCAGAACAAATCGCGGCATCTTTGCCATCAATGAGCTACCTGACCTCGCGGAACGCATTCAAGTCGGATTGCTGAACGTTCTGGAGGAACGCGATGTCCAAATCCGTGGCTATAAAGTCCAACTGCCGCTTGACGTGTTGCTCGTCGCATCTGCGAACCCCGAGGACTACACCAACAGGGGGCGGATGATAACTCCGCTAAAGGATCGTTTCGGCGCCCAAATTAGGACTCACTACCCTTTAGAAATTGATACCGAGATAGATATTGCGGAGCAAGAGGCTGCTCCTCTGGAAGCGGCAGGCATTTCTGTCAGTGTTCCCGAGTTTATGGCGGAAATTATTGCGACCTTCAGTCACATCTGCCGGTCAAGCCCCCAAGTCAACCAACGTTCAGGGGTGTCCGTTCGGATGACGGTCACCAATTACGAAACCCTGATTGCAAACGCCACCCGCAGGGCACTTCAGGCTGGTGAGACGCACGTCGTCCCGAGGGTGTGTGACCTCGAAGCACTTATGGCGTCATCGAGTGGCAAAATTGAAATCGAATCAATTGAAGAGGGTCGTGAGGGACAGATTGTTCAACAGATGTTGAAGGCATCCATTTTGGAAGTCTTCAAAGGACGCTTCTCAGCAGAAGATTTAGTCGGTGTCGTCGAAAGTTTTGACGGAGGCACTGTTGCTCACACCGGTGACGATATTGGCTCGAAAGAATATGCAGATCTATTAGCTGGCCACCCCGCCTTATCTGAAGCTGTCTCGGAGCTCACTGACTCTTCTGAGTCCGCTGAATTGGCAAGCGCAGTGGAACTTATTCTTGAAGGTCTTCACCTTTCGAAACGTCTCAACAAAGAAGCGCTCGGGGTTCGCGCCACTTACCGCGGCCGCAACTGAATTCCGCTCCCAGAAGGACTGATGGATGGTAGTTAAGCGAAGAAGCTCAAAGCGTGAGGGAGCTCGCTTCCGATACTCAGCTTGGGATGGCACCCAAGTTGGGTTCGACTATGACGCTCAGGACTTATTTAAGGAACTGACCGACGACCTGCTATATCACGGAGACCTCAACGCAGCTATGAGGCGTCTGATGCAGCAAGGCCTCCAAGACCGAGATGGCAACAGTGTTCAAGGCCTGCGAGACATGCTTGAGCAGCTCAGGGAACGTCGCGAAGAGATGCTTGATCAGTTCGATTTGGGGGGTATCTACGACGAGATAAACGAAACACTCGACGACGTTGTTGCCGAAGAGCGTGAGGCGATTGAAGATCACGTGGCGGATACCGCTCAATCGGGTGATGACCGCGCCAACGAGATGGCCGAAGCATCGTCTGTTGACAAAAACTTACAGTTGGACATGCTCCCGTCCGACTTAGCCGGAAAAGTTAAGGGACTCCAGAACTACGACTTTCTATCTTCGGAAGCCCGCGATCAATTCCAAGAGCTGATCGATCGTTTAAAGAAAGAAATCGCTCAAAGCCAATTTGACCAAATGGCCGGCGCCATGGGGGAGATGCAACCTGAAGATCTTGGCCCCATGAAGGACATGATGGCGGAACTCAATCAAATGATTGAACAACGTGAACGGGGAGAAGAGCCCGACTTCGAAGGTTTCATGGAACGACATGGAGACTTCTTCCCAGAGAACCCAGAGTCTTTAGATGAACTCCTCGAAATAATGGCGGAACGAATGGCCGCTATGCAGGCCATGATGAATTCCTTAACCCCGGAGCAACGTCAGCAACTCCAAGAACTATCAGCCGAGCTCATGGATGACATGGACTTGCAATGGGAGACTCAGCAACTAGCTCAGCACCTTCAGGAAGCTTTTCCCGACATGAATTGGGATAGCAGCTACCAATTTGGAGGTGATCAACAACTCAACATGCCCCAAGCAACTGATGTTATGCAGCAGCTTGGAGACTTGGATTCCTTGCAACAGATGCTGCAGAATGCGGCTAACCCGGGTGCCCTCGCGGAGGTCGACCCTCAACGAGTTGAAGAACTGCTAGGCGCAGAATCGGCCGAGGCGATCCAGCGCCTAAGCGAGATGGCCAGAATGCTTGAAGAAAGTGGTCTCGCCCAAAATACTGAAGGTCGCCTCGAACTAACACCCAGAGCGCTGCGAGCAATAGGGCAGAACGCTTTAGGCGACCTCTTCGACAAGCTTATGGACGACAAAGTTGGCTCTCACCGCGTGAACCGAATCGGAGTCGGACACGAACGCGCCTACGAAACAAAGCCATATGAATTTGGCGACAACTTCAACTTGAATATTGAACAAACAGTCCGCAACGCAATCAGCCGAAGTGGCCAAGGCACCCCGGTGAGTTTGACGCCTGACGACTTCGAAATTGAGCGGACTGAAATGACAACAAGAGCGTCGACCGTTCTGATGCTGGATCTGTCTATGTCGATGCCGATGCGCGACAATTTTCTCCCAGCGAAAAAAGTAACCATGGCGCTGCACTCGCTAATCAGCAGCCAATATCCGCGCGATTACCTTGGCCTAGTCGGATTCGCAGAATCGGCATTTGAATTCAAGCCGCAGCAACTCCCCGAAGTGTCTTGGGACTACGCGTACGGAACCAATATGCAACATGGCTTCATGATCGCGAGGCGGCTGCTTGGACGACAAAGTGGCACTAAACAAATCATCATGATTACTGACGGCGAGCCCACCGCTCATATAGGGCCGAGCGGTCACCCATATTTCAATTACCCCCCAGCACCCGAAACTATTGAAGCAACTCTTAAAGAGGTCGCTAGGGCGACGAAAGAAGACATTCGCATCAATATCTTCATGCTCGACCCGAATAACTACCTGCGTCAATTTGTTGAAAAAATGACTCGCATGAACGGCGGCCGAGCATTCTTCACCAGCCCCGATAATCTTGGAGATTACGTCCTCGTCGATTTCCTAGAACACCGGCAAAAGCTCTCCGCAACAGGACGTTTCTAGGGAGCGTGAATCTGTTGTGTCCCTCCGAGTCCACAATCACCTTTCGCGCCCACTAGATTCCAGTCAATGACCACGACAGAACTTGCTCCGGAACGGATACGCAAGGGTCAACGAACGCGGACAAGAATCTTGGATGCGGCAGCAGAAGTCCTGTCTCGCAAAGGGTACGCAGCGGCGACGCTAACGGAGATAGCTTCCGTTGCCAAAATGCAAGCAGGCAGTCTCTACTATCACTTCGATTCGAAAGATGCGATTGTTGAAGAAGTATTGGCGGTTGGGTTAGAACATGCGCGTGAAGCAATTAGGGCCGCACTGAAGGCTGCCGGAGACGAGGCATCCGGTCGTGATCGGTTTACTGCTGCGACGGCGGCCTACATTGCGGCGATAACGCTAGATTCCGACTTCACCAAAGCAAATATTCGGTGCTTTGAAGAATCACCAGAGTCGACCCGTGAAAACCTTGCGGTCCCTCTTCGGGAGTTCGCCAATGGCTGGGTCCGGTTAATTGAAGGAGGACAGCACGACAAGTCTTTACGCGATGACGTGGAGGCGCGTGTGATTGCCCGAATGGCAATCTCAGCGATGAATTCAGTAGTGGGCTGGTGGCGTCCAGAGGGCGAACTATCCATT
>DKNM01000141.1:0-359 GCA_002470695.1 Candidatus Neomicrothrix sp. UBA7388 | reverse complement strand
CATGGAGGACTAAACGTGAAGTTCGATCTTTTTATGTACTGCACTGTCGGCCGCCGACATGAACTCGAATCTGGCCTAGCCGGGTTGAATAACGACTATTACCAACGAATGCTCAATGAGATATCTGAAATAGCACAATATGCCGATCAAAACGGATGGCATGGGCTTGGACATCCCGAACATCACCTCCAAATCGAAGGGTTCGAGGCGTCAAATGATCTGGGCCTAATGGCGTCCTGGATAGCTAAAGCCACCGAACAGCTACGAATTATCTCCTGCGGGTTCGTATCAACGACTCATAACCCGCTCCGGGTAGCTGAACAGATATCGACCCTTGACCACATGACCGGAGGACGGTT